>JALEHC010000473.1 GCA_022763215.1 Saprospiraceae bacterium | reverse complement strand
CGAATGGCTTCGAGCAAACGAAGGAAGTGACGGCTTTCTTGGCGATAAACTTTTTGCAGCTCCATTTTTTCCATGCTAAATTCTTCAAAAACCTTGGCGGAAAAAAAGTAAGGCGAATCGTAAAAGCCTTCAAAAAGTTGCTTCTCTACTTGATTAGAAACTACCGGCGGAAGCTGAAATAAATCCCCAAAAAAGACAATTTGTACATCGCCGAAAGGCATGTTGATGTTGCGGTTTACTCGCAAAAAGTAGTCGATGTTATCGAGCATATCTGCTCGAACCATAGAAATTTCATCAATGATGAGTACTTCGAGGTTTTTGTAAAGTTTCGAATTGCGGCGCTTTTTGATATCCCGCTTGCTCAAGGGCCGAGGAGGAAAACCAAAAAAAGAATGGATGGTTTGGCCACGTACATTGAGTGCGGCTATACCCGTAGGTGCTAACACAACGCATTTTTTGCGCGTGGTATTCCTGAATAATTGCAGAAGGGTAGATTTTCCGGTACCCGCCCGACCTGTGATGAACATGCTTTTGTGTTCCTTCTCAAGCTGATCGAGCGCGTACCGAAAATCTTCACTTAATTCTATTGGTGCTTTGTCTAATCCCAAACTATAAAGGCTTAATCAAGTAGATGTATACTGGAAAATGGTCGCTATAGCCACCAAGATACGTATTTCCGGCATAGGTTCGGAATGGATAACCTTTAAACTGACCGGTTTTTTGTACCATATACTTCTTATTGTGGATCATTGGTTGATGATAATAATAGCCACTCACTCGATCAAGTAAACCCTTGGAGATAATGATTTGATCGAATAAATTCCAGCTATCCCGCCATGCCAAAGTCCCAATTCCTTTGCGATAGTAATCGTACATGGTATTGTATAAATCGCCTTTTCTTACTTTCGTTTTTTTCTTTTTAGCGTTCAATACGTCTTTGACACTTGGGCTAGTGGGATCATCATTAAGGTCGCCCATGATGATGATTTTAGCATTTTCATTGATGGTTGTCAAAGAGTCAACTACTCGTTTACAGACTGCTGCAGCTGCATTTCGATAAGGCTGTGAAGCTGCCTGCCCACCACTTCGAGAAGGCCAGTGATTGACCATAATGTGGAATTCTTCACCATCAAATAAACCACTTACCAACAAGATATCACGCGTGACGCGACGACTGCCATCATCATTATAAATCAGAACGGGTAAAGCTTTGCTACTGGTTGGCATAAAGTATTTTGCTTGGTAAAGCATGGCTACGTCTATACCACGAAAATCAGGTGATTCGTAATGAATGATGCTGTAATTACGATCGGCAATCCTTGGGTGCTTCACAAAGTCTTCAAGTACTTTTCGGTTTTCAATTTCAGCTACTCCTAAAATAGAAACACCATCCGGGCTGAGGTCTGTTCCTAATTCAGAAACAACCCTAGCGAGGTGATCCATTTTTTCTTCATAGACTTCTTTTGTATAGTTTTTATCACCATCCGGGGTAAATTCTTCATCCTTTTTGTCCGGGTGGTCTTCCATATCGAACAAGTTTTCAAAGTTGTAAAAGCCAATGGCTCCGACCCGATATTGTTGTTCCTGAGCATGAATTAGGAAAGGTAAGCAGCTTACCAGAATCAAAAATAAAAGACGCTTCATCAGATTGTTATAATTTATGGTTCGTTAAGCGAATAATAGCAAAAGGGTGTGAACATCAATGGCAGTATACATTTGAGTACTGCTTTCAGATTGGATCAAGAAGGAGATAGCATTTGTCTAACGTTCTTGTAATCCGATTATTGCTTGATGCGAAAATAGCAATTATCAAGACAATGTGCGGATTAACTTTGTGTTAATTTTTTAAGCTTTTCTTAAGCAATTTAAGTGAAATGTTAACTTTGCGGCTCACAAAAGTTTTTTTTGAAAATATGTCCAAATTATCGAGAAGTTTAATTGCATTCATTTGCTTCTTTTTCTCTATCTCTTCTTTCACTTCTGCACAAGTAACTATCATCAAAGGACGTATTCAGGACGAATCTAATCAACCCGTACCAGGTGCGGAGATTCGTCAGCTTAATTCCTCGGCCTTTTCAGGGCCAGATGGCACTTTTAGTCTGCGCATCTCTGGGGTTAATACTGAAGTCGTTCTTATCATTTCAAAAGATGGTTTTCGTGCGGAACAAAAAGAGGTTAAGATAGGAAATCAGAACACACAGAGTATCGGCGTTATTACATTGAAACGTCAGGAAGACATTGATCAGATCGCTGCTGAAGACCTGATCCCTACCGTGAGCCTATCCACAAATGACCTGGAAAGCGAAGGTGCTTCCAGTATCTCGGGTATCTTGACAGCATCCCGGGATGTCTTTATTTCTACTGCTGCCTTTGTATTTGGACCCGCCCGTTTCAGAATCAGAGGTTACGACTCTGAAAACACCCTTTTATATCTCAACGGCGTCCCTATGAATGACTTGGATAACGGTCGCGTTATCTGGAGTACCTGGGGAGGTCTTAATGATGTTCTGCGAAATCGGAATAATAGCGTCGGCCTGGCTGCAACTGGCTTCTCCTATGGTGGAGTTGGTGGTGCTTCCAGTATCGATACCCGCGCTTCTCGTCAGCGCAAGCAACTACGCGCTTCTTACGCAATCTCCAATCGTACGTACCGCAACCGTGTAATGGCTACTTACAGTACTGGCCTGCTTGACAATGGCTGGGCATTTACCGTGTCTGGCTCTCGTCGCTGGGCAGAAGAAGGATACATCGAAGGTACACCTTACGATGCCTACAGTTATTTTCTGTCTGTCGACAAACAACTAGGCGACCGCAATATCATCAACCTGACGGTTTTTGGTGCGCCTAATGTACGTGGCCGCTCAAGTGCCGCTACACAAGAGTTGTACGACTTGGCAGGCACGAACTATTACAATCCAAATTGGGGATTCCAGAATGGTGAAAAACGAAATGCACGTATCGCAAGAAGTAATCAGCCGATTGCTATTCTGAGACATGATTTTCAAATTTCAGAAAATACGCGTTTGACCACAGCTGCTTCTTACCAAGATGGCCGCTATGGAACAACAGCAATCGAATGGGGCGATTCGGATGATCCACGTCCGGATTATTACCGCCGTTTGCCTAGCTTTATCGACAATGAACAGCGCGATGCGGTTATCGCTAAGTTTAATGAAAATCCAGATCTTCTTCAGATCGATTGGCAAGCTATTTATGCCGCTAATCAGAGTCCTCGTAATTTCCAAACAGTTAATAATGCTGGCGGAATCGAAGGTAATGATGTGAGTGGCTTACGTGCTAAGTATATCCTTGAAGAGCGTCGATTTGATACCAAAAAAGCTAGCTTTTATACCAACTTGGAAAGTGTACTAAATCAAACTGTTACGCTTACAGGTGGATTGAGCTACAATTGGCAGGAAAATCACAACTTCAAAACAGTAGATGATCTGCTTGGCGCAGATTACTGGTTAGATGTCAACAAATTCGCTCCTCCAGGCGAAGAACAAAATAACTTGGCTGAACCAAACCGCGCCGTTACAGAAGGAGAAACTTTTGGCTATGACTACAAAATCCATAATCGCCAGTATGGCGCATGGATTCAGTCTGAGTTTAGCTTTAATAAACTGGATTTGTTCGTAGCTGCTAACGCAGATTATAAATCTTTCTGGCGTGAAGGTTTGTACCAAAATGGTCGTTCTCCTGAACGTTCATTGGGTGATTCTAAAGAAGCTTCTTTCTTCGATTATGGTGCAAAGGCAGGCTTGACTTACAAAATTGATGGTCGTAATTATATCATTGCAAATGGTAGTTACAATCTACGTGCCCCTTATGCTCGTAATTCTTTCATCACACCACGTACCAAAAATCAATTGATTGATGGTTTGGAGCAGGAAGAAATTACTTCTGTAGAGGGTGGATATTTGTTGAAGGCACCTTATGCAAAGCTTCGCGCAGTTGGTTATTTCACTACGTTCAAGAATAGCTTGTACAGCCGTACTTTATACCTCGATAATGCAGGCCAAGGTTCTGCTCGCTTCTTCGGGTTTGGTAACTTGGTAATGAAAGGTATCGACAAGCAACATGCTGGTCTTGAGTTGGCAGGTGAAATCAATGTTTTGCCAGGCTTGCGCCTAAATGCGGTAGCGGCTATTGGCCAATACATTTATACCAGCCGCCCATCTAGCGTAGAGCTTTATGTGGAAAATAATGATGCAGAACAATTGCAGGGAAGTTTCTCTACTATTTACATGAAAAACTTCAATATTCCTGGTACACCACAAACAGCTTATAGCTTTGGTATCAACTACAACTCACCAGATTATTGGTTTGCTAACCTTAATTTCAATTACTTTGACAATGTATGGATCGATATCTATCCTTTGAGAAGAAGTATTGAAGCAGTTTCTTATGCAGGTAGTGATCCAGACTTTTTGGGACAAGTAATAGAGCAAGATTCTCCACTTTGGAATGATATTCTGGAACAGGAAAAGGCACCTTCTGCCTTTACTCTTGACTTCTTTGGTGGTAAATCATGGAAAATCAATGATTTCTTCATCTACTTGAATGTTGGTGTAAGTAATATCCTGGATAATCAAGACTTTATTACAGGTGGTTATGAGCAATTCCGTTTTGATTTTGAAGGTAAGAATGCAGGGCAATTCCCAAATCGTTATTTCTATAGCTTCGGACGGACTTACTTTATCAATTTGACATTTAGACTGTAAGAAAAGGTCGTACATTTTGGCTCGACCGCATGAAAGATTAAAATTTTAAACTTAAAATAAACGACACAATGAAATTTTTCAAAAATTTCAATTTTCTATTAATGATCGCTTTGCTGGCTACTACATTCACAGCCTGTGTCGATCTGGAATTTGATGAGCCCGATTTGGGCGAACTGGGCGATGTACAAGCCAATACTACTATTGCTGACTTGATTGCACTTCATACTTTCGGAGAGCCCGCTACTCTTATTGAGGATGATTTGGTAATTGGTGGTGTAGTCATTGCTGATGACTTGTCTGGTAATTTCTTCAAAAATATTACGATTCAAGACGAAACGGCAGGTATTCAAGTACGCTTGAATTTGGTTGGCTTGTCTGATATTTACCCGCAAGGGAGTGAAGTGTTTGTAAAGTGTAAAGGATTATACGTAAGTGATTTTGAAGGCTTGCCTCAGATCAGTGGTTCTCCAGAAGATGCTATTGAAGAGGTACTGGTTCCTGATTTTGTGATTCCTGGTACTCGTGATGTAGGTATTACTCCAGAAGTGGTGACCATTTCTCAACTAGAAGACCCAACTTTCCTGAGAGAGAGACTGAATACATTAGTTCAGCTGGAAGATGTAGAGTTTGCTCCAAGCTCTGCTGGCGCAACTTATGGAGATGCGGTGAATCTGTTTTCTGTAAACCTAGATGTTCAGGACTGCAACAACAACATGATTATTCTGCGTTCAAGCGGGTACTCTAATTTTGCAAGTGTTCCTTCTCCAACTGGCAATGGTACATTGACAGCAGTATTGACGGTTTTTCGCGATACACGTCAGTTGATTATTCGCGATACTTCTGATGTACAGTTTAATGGGCCACGTTGTGATGGTTCTACTGGTAGTGGTGACTTGGAGCAGATCGATATCATTGAGCTTCGCGAAATGTTTGCCACTGGAGCAACAGAAGGACCATCTAATAAGATGATTAAAGGTATCGTGGTTTCTGATGCTGCTGCATCAAATATTGTAAGCCAAAACCTCATCGTTCAAGATGCAACTGGCGGTATTGCTTTGCGTTTTACGGATGATCATAATTTGCCATTAGGCACTGAAATTGAAGTAAATGTAACGGGTGTTGAGCTATCAGAATTTAATGGCCTTTTACAATTGAATAATTTGCCACTTTTCAATGTAACAGACCTTGGCGCTGGCACGATGCCTACACCACGTGAGGCAACTGTTTCAGAAATTTTGGCGAATGCCGAAACATGGGAATCAACGCTTGTGAAGGTAGTTGATGCTTCAATTACGGGTGGTGGTACTTTTGCGGGTTCTACTACGGTAGCTGACGCTACTGGTTCGATTGACATGTTTACGCGTAATTCTGCTTCTTTTGCAGATAATGCTTTGCCTGCTGGCATGGTTGAGCTTACTGCTTTAGTTGGTTCCTTTAATGGGCCACAGCTAAATATGCGTAATGGAGACGATGTAAGTGGCGGAACTACAGGCGGTGATCCTGAACAAATGGATATTAGCGCATTGCGCGATGTATTCAATATGGGCGGTACTGCTGCTCCTGCTTTGCGCAAAATTCGCGGCGTGGTGATCTCTGATACCGATAATGGTAACTTGACTGGACGTAACCTTATTCTTCAAGATGGTGATGCGGGTATCGTTGTGCGATTCGAAGATGAACACAGCTTTGCTTTGGGGGAAGAACTAGAAGTTATTGTTAGCGGCCAGGAATTGTCTGAGTTTAATGGCTTGCTACAGGTCAATGGTGTACCTAACTCTAATGCGACTAGCTTTGGGAATGGTACTATGCCAACACCAAGAGCTGCGACCGTTGCAGAAGTTTTGGCAAATGCCGAAGCATGGGAGTCTACTTTGGTTGTAATTAGCGATGTTACTATCAGTGGCTCAAGTACTTACGAAGGTACTACGACTGTTGATGATGGAACAGGTACTATTGATATGTTTACCCGTTCACAAGCAACTTTTGCTGGAAGTTCCGTTCCTGGTACTCCGGTCACTTTGACTGCAATCGTTTCAGAGTTTAATTCACCACAGGTGATTATCAGAAACTTGAACGACGTTCAATAAATTTATTTTAGTGCAAGCAGGAGGGAATTATCCTGCTTGCGCTAATCTTGTTTTTAATGCCTTCGCTTCCTGCGCCGGCACGAAACAATCATCTGCATCTTTCCATATAGTCAAGGCTTTATCTAAGAACTTGAGCGCTTCTTCTTTTTGATTGAATGCTGCCAATAATTGGGCATTCAAAAGATGTAGGCGTGGAAAGTTGGGCTCGTCAACATAGAGTTTTTCCATAAAAGCTTTGGCTTTTTCAAATTCCTCAAGCTTGATATAAATCTCTGCCAAGCGGGTTTTGAAATAAAAATCAGGTGAATCCTGTGTGATGATCTCAAATAACTTAGCGGCTTCTTTATATTCCTTTTTAGCTAGTGCCGTAAAGGCTTTACCCAATATTATTTCATTTTGACTAGCGTTTTCTGCATAGGAATCCTCGCATTTTTCGAAGATTTCAACAAATTTTTCATCATCGTTAAATAAAACGGATAACATTTCTACCATACAGTACTGGCTTTCGTCTTGCACATTGTATTGCTCGAGATATGCCAAACAGGTATCCCTAAGCTCAGCCTCGCGTTCACACTCACTAAATAGGTAAAAGGTAGAGGCCCAGAATAATTCTTTTTTATAAACAGCCGGGGTAAGGTAGTTACTTTCAAGTTTGTCAAACCGCTCATACATTAAGTCAATGGCTTTATTCGTTTGCCCAATCAGACTGTAGTATGATTCAATCCAGTTATAAGCAATAGCACTGTCCTTTGCTATTTTCGCTTTCGCTAAACCTTGTTCAAAATAAGCTAGGGCTTCGTCTAGTTCTCCGTAGTCAAGTGCTATTTCTCCGAGCGGGCCATAAATGGAATAATCCGTAGGATTAAGTAATTGTATATTTTCAAAATATTCTTTTGCTTTGGCTAAATCACCTTGATTTTGGTACAACCAACCCAGGCTATACGTTTCTTCTGCTCGATGAGGAAATTCTTGTAAAAATTGTTGATAGTATTTTTCTGCTTCTGCAATTTCTCCCTGCTTTCGGCAAATAAAACCAAGGCGGAGCAAGATCGATCCCGTATGACCTGCTTTCAAGGCTTTTAGTGCCACTTCTTTAGCTTTTTCAAATTGTAAACGATCTTGGTGGATGCTAATTAAGCGATTGTATGGATTGATATCATAGGGGTAGAGCTGTGTCCACATTTCAAGCAAAGCAATGCCTTTTTCCGTATCGTTTTCATTGATGCGATAGTAGAAATACTTGATATTAAGTTGCATGCGCTCGGGCAGAGAGGCTGCTTGGCTCATGGCTATTTCGAGCTTCTTCTTCATCTCTTTTTCATTCCCGAGATTTTGAAAATTACCAGCCATTGTGACATACGCATTGGGAAAATCAGGGTCGATCTGTATGGCTTCTTCGAGATATTGATTGGACTTTTGATGGTCTTTTTCAAATTCCTCAGCATCATTGGCTAATGCATACTTTTTTAAGGCTTCCAAGTTTTCCGTAAAAAGCTCAGAACTGGGGAGATCGATAAATTTGACTGTATTGTCTTGATCGATATTTATGGAAGCCTGAAAATCTTTGCTGAATTGATCAACGATTTCATACAAATCATCATTTTGATAATTCTTTTCAAGAAAAAGGCTGCCATCAACTGTACTATATACCTGTATTCCCAGTTCGTATTGATCTGCGGTCTGATTGATGCTGGTAGTGATGAAGTAATCGGTATAATTATCGTCTGCAATCTTTTGCTGGATCGAAAAAGGTAATTTCTGGATTGGGCTGTAGCCAAATCGTTTGATGTCATCATCCAGGAGGTAAGGGGAAATACTGGAAATGCGGTTGTCTTGTTCCAGATCGGCATCCATGAGCAAGGGGATCATGAAACGCATCCAATCGTTTTCTTCATTATTGATTTCGGAAGGAAAGAATATGAGCTTTTTAGTGAATTTTTGTTTGGGAATAAAACGCTCCATTTTTTCACCATCTTCGTTGACAACGGTGATTTTTTCTTCACTGGCATTGATTTTGCCGGAAGGCAGCAAAAAGAACACGACCAATAAGGAAAGAAGCAAATTGGATGGAATGATATACTTCTCAACCAACCTTACCGTTTTGCGCTTTTGCTGGTTTTGAAAGTAAGTATAAACAATTACACTTGGTAGTAAGGTGAGTAGGAAAATCAGCATGACATCCGTCCATTCAGAGGAGATGCCATAGCGATTCACCATCCAGTCTACAAATTGTAGCAAACCCCATGCTCCAAGTAAGTAAGAGAGAATGACTTGTAGGAATCCCTTTTCCCAAATTTTTTGTAAGTAGGTTTTTTCTGAAGCCTGTGTCATGATGTAAAGTTTAAACGCTTAGAAAAGATACTCAAAATATTGAGTGAACGGGTTTTGGCTTTATCTTTTTATTGCTTTCGCAAAATAAAAGAAACTAAATGGAATCTTAGTAATGGGCAAATAATATTGTTTTGATCCAAAAATTAGGGAGACATATGGTGCTTGTTTTTAAAACCCAAATTTAGGGCTTGATAACTATTTGGTGGTGTAAAAGCCATTTGAGTGAATCTTTGCTAACTTTATACTATTCAGATGTATTTAGCGCAAGCATACCCTAAAAAGAAATTATGACCAAAGGTGTTTTTTTTAGATTTTTTGTTGCCATAGAAAAGCAAAGGTTACTGATGAAACACAAGCGAGGACTATTTTGGCGAAAGCCAAGGAAAAAATAGAGGAAGGATTTGGAAAAACCTATTCTGCTAATTATGGTCAAACCAAAACGATAAAGCCGATCTATGAAAATGGAGCTTGGTATACAGCCACGAATAGCAAGAATCAGGCGGAGACGATTTTCGCAAGACTTTGCACCGGAGGCTTAATAGAAAAGGACAAATTATTGTAATTTGTGAACCTTTTGACCGGCAAGCTTTTATCTTATTGTTAT
>JALEHC010000472.1 GCA_022763215.1 Saprospiraceae bacterium | reverse complement strand
CGGAGGTTTTCAATCAAGTGAAAGCAGCTGGGCATTCTGTTGGTAACCATACCATGCATCACTTGAATGGCTGGGCCAATGAAGATATCGAATATTATCATGATATTCGACATTGTGCACAGCAAATGGACTCTGTTCTTTTGCGTCCGCCTTACGGCAGATTAAAACCTAAGCAGGCGCAATTTCTACAGCGTCATTACCGCATTGTTATGTGGGATGTACTAAGTGGCGACTTTGATCCAAAGTTGTCAAAAGAACAATGTCTGAACAACGTAATTAACAATGTTCGTCCGGGTTCTATCGTCGTTTTTCACGATAGCCTGAAAGCCGAAGACAAGCTGCAGTATGTACTGCCACGCGTGCTCGAACATTTTGCGAAAGCAGGTTATTCGTTTGATCATTTGAACGAAACAGCTCTTCCTCTTCTTAATCACATGGAGAAAAGAGCTTAATTAAGATATATTTTCTGCAATGTATAGAGCCACTATCGCTGAAAATGCGTTAGTGGCTTTTTAATTGATACCGCCAGAATAAAAGCGACGACGAATATAATCGAATACGCGGCTAGTTTTCAGGTGAGTAGTGGAAGGGCCGGTACGGACGTAAAAAATTTCTTCGTTTCGTTCGCGTACATACGCTGGTGTGGAAGCTGCTTCACAATCAATCCGCAGCACATATTCTTCTTCGATGGTTTCCACGTCAAATTTCAGGAATTCTATAAATAAGGTGCCAATACGTTCTTTTATAATTTTGGTAAGATGGAGCAGCATTTTGTCATAGTTATCGAAGCGATCTTGGCCAATGCCGACGACCGTGCCGTCATCTTGTACCCCAATCAGTAAGGTGCCTCCTTTGGTATTCATAAAGGCAGCGAGCGTTTTGATAACGGCATGCTCTACCAAACGATCTTTTTGCTGCTTGTCGGCATTCCAACGCAGAGATGCTTTGAATTCGACAAAGTCATTTTCCCCATTTTCGATTAATTCTTTGGTTGAGATATGCTCTCGGGTTCGTAAGTAGTTGGTCACTTTTTTGGCCAGCGAGCGGGTGATCTTGAGCGCTATGCTGGCGGGAATGATACTTTCATCATAGAGGTCAATGCCATTAAAAGCGATCAGGGAGGCTTCGTCCATCGCACGAATACTTCCAGTTCGGACATTTTCATTGATGATGCCGATTTCTCCAAAAAGCGTTCCCTGTTGCATCGTCTTATAGCGTTTGCCGGGAAGGCTGAGAATGAAGGTTCCGCGTTCTACTAAATAAAAAAAACGTGCTTTTTGGTCGATGGAAAATACACGTTGATTTTTGTTGTAGTTTTTTCGGTCAGCGATTGCAAAAAGCTGTGTCAGTTCCTGATCGTTCAGGTCTTCGAAAATGTCATTTTCACGGACAAGCTTCCAAATATTTTTATCGTTCGCCAGGCTCATAGGCATCTTATTTAAATCCTAAATTAACAAAACGGTGGTATTAGGCAAAACCAGTTTTGTTTGGGATGTCATTTGGCAGGCAAGGTAAACAGAAAAGTAGCTTTCTTATCTTTAGCTTTCGCAAATGCTGTAAAGGTTTTTTAACTAGCATCAGGATGCTGTTTCTATCGCTAATGAATTTTTAAAAAAATGAAGTACCCAAAAATAGCAGAATCCATTATCGAATTAAAAAAAGCAGATTTGGCACTCCGGGACGATCTTATCCGGCAGGGAGTTCTCGGAAGAAGCTATCATCCGAAAATGCAGCAATTGCACAACCAAAATGCCAAAATGCTGAATGGCATCATTGATCATATCGGTTATCCAACAATCGAAAAAGTAGGTCAAGAAGCTAGCGAAGCGGCTTGGCTAGTGATACAACATGCTATCGGGCAACCCGATTTTATGAAAAGATGTGCAACCTTATTGAACGAAGCAGTACAAAAAGAGGCCGCTAATCCGGTACAATTAGCTTATTTGAGTGATCGAATTTCTGTATTGGAAGGCAACGTCCAATTATATGGTACACAATTTGATTGGGACGACAATAATCAACTGAGCCCTCAGCCTTATGATAATCTGAAAAAAGTAAATGATCGGCGAAAAGCCCTTGGTTTGAATACACTCGAAGAGCAGACCAAGCGAATAAGGTGGCAGGCCAAGCAAGAGAGTCAATCGCCTCCAACAGATGCAAAACAAAGAAAGGAAGCATATGAAGCATGGCGAAAATCAGTTGGTTGGACTACAGAAAAACCAATGAGCCAAGAAATTGAGCGTAAATTCATTTTGGACGAATTTCCCGAAAGGGAAAACCTACAGCCTATCAAGATTCGGCAAGGTTACTTGGCAATTTCGACTGCTGATAAAACAGAAGTCAGATTGCGACAAGCAGATGAGCGTTATACGCTGACCGTCAAAAAAGGCGATGGTATGGTTCGGCAAGAACTGGAAACTACGCTTACAAAAGAGCAGTTCGAGTCCCTCTGGCCTGGAACAGCCGGGCGACGCATCGTGAAACAACGGTATGTTTTAACGGGCAACTACCAGATGGAAATTGATGTGTACGAGACACCTTTGAAAGGGCTATTGATAGCCGAAATAGAATTTGAAACCGAAGCTGATGCTAATGCTTTTATACCACCATCATGGATGAAGCATGAGGTGACTCACCTGAATTTTATGAAAAATAAAAACCTCCTTCAGTTTCAAGATGTAAATGAGCTACTTGAGAAAGTAAGGGGCCTTTTATAAGTGATTGAGTAGTTCTTTTACAATTAAGCGGAGTTTGGGTTCTGCTTGTTGAGCCACTTCGATCACCTCTTCCAGGGTCGTCTCCGTAAGTGTCTCAAGCGGATAGCACTTATTCGTAACTACAGAGGCAACAAAAACGGGCAGGCTCATGTGGCTGGCCACCAATACTTCCGGAACAGTAGACATGCCCACTACATCACCACCAATGGTGTGCAAGTAATTGTACTCGGCAGGTGTTTCCAGGTTTGGCCCTTGCAAGCCTACATATACCCCTTCATGCGCACGAATTCCATTTTTGTGAGCAATTTCCAATGCTTTTGCATTGAGTGCCGTATCATAAGTTTTCATCATGTCGGGAAAACGCGGCCCCAGGCGTTCGTCATTGACGCCGCGGAGCGGATTTTCGGGTTGCAGATTGATATGGTCTTTAATAAACACCAAATCACCGGCATATAAGTGCTGATTAGTCCCTCCGGCTGCATTCGATACTATAAGGTGTTGAATGCCGAGGAATTTGAGCACCCTTACGGGAAATGTTACCTCCTTCATGCTATACCCCTCATAATAGTGGAATCGACCTGCCATAGCTACGACCGGGTGGTCGCCTAAATGTCCGAAAACCAATTTGCCTTTATGCGATTGAACGGTGGAAACCGGGAAGTGTGGAATTTCGCCATAAGGAATTTCGCATTCGATCTGCATATCGTCCGAAAGATTCCCTAGACCAGTACCGAGGATAATTCCGAATTTGGGTTGAAAGGAAGTCTTTTGGTTGATAAAAGCGATGGCTTCCTGTATTTGATCGTATAGCATGAGTAAGAAATTAAAAAGTCCGACAATGAGGAGCATAAATGTCGGACTTTAATTTGATTAATCAACAATCAGTTCTTCTTTATTAAGGTCTTGTTCCACGATGTTTTGTGGAAGTGCTCTGAATTCGTACTGTTGATTTCGAAGTTTTGGCTCAAAGCCAGCTTCACGAATAGCCTCTTGAATACCGGATGCTGTGAAGCGGAAACGAGCACCAGCTGCCGAAACGACATTCTCTTCAATCATGATGCTACCAAAATCATTCGCACCTGCGTGCAAACATACCTGCGCGACTTGCTTACCTACGGTTAGCCAGGATGCCTGAATGTTGACAATATTTGGCAACATAATCCGACTCATAGCAATCATGCGTACATATTCGTCACCAGTAACCGTGTTGCGGGCGCGTTTAATCTTCTTGAGGATGGTATCTTCATCCATAAAAGGCCAAGGGATGAATGCCAAGAAACCTTTTGCATGCTCCGGTTTTTCGGATTGCACCTGACGGATATCCACATAGTGTTGCATGCGTTCCATATTGGTTTCGATATGGCCAAACATCATTGTAGCAGAAGTAGTAATATCGAGTTGGTGTGCAGCGCGCATCACGTCTAGCCATTCCTGTCGGCCACATTTACCTTTAGAAATGAGGCGACGGACACGATCGCTCAGGATTTCGGCACCGGCTCCCGGTAGGGAGTCAAGACCAGCCTCTTTGAGCGCTTTTAGTACCTCTGAGTGGGATGCTTTTTCCAGTTTGGCGATATGTGCAATTTCGGGTGGCCCGAGTGCGTGCAGCTTTAGATTTGGAAAAAGGTCTTTGAGTTGTTTAAAGAGATCGACATAGTAATCGAGGCCAAGGTCGGGATGGTGGCCACCTTGCAAGAGTAGTTGTTCACCACCAAATTCGAATGTCTCTTTAATTTTCTTTTTATACTCTTCTATAGAAGTAATGTAAGATTCTTCATGTCCGGGACGGCGGTAGAAGTTGCAGAATTTGCAATTGGCAATACACACATTAGTTGTATTCGAATTGCGGTCGATAATCCAGGTAACGGTATTTCCTGGCACATGTTGTTGCCGCATTTTATTGCCGACATACATTAATTCTGCGGTATTGGCATTTTCAAATAAGAATACGCCTTCTTCTGCACTCAGGAATTCGTGCCGCAGGGCACGATCCAGTAAATTATTTATGTCCATATCAAGATTTTCTTTTCAGTATAACAAAGATAGGAAAGAAGGTGTTTATTCCACAGCCGTATTAATTTCAATTTTTACTGAAAGTTTAGAAAAGGGAGGTTGGTTTCAGGCGGTGCTTTCGCAAAATGCGAAGCGAGCGGTGTAGATATAATTGGTATATTCTAATATAGTGTTTTTTCAAAGTCTTGATTATCTGTGTCAAAACTATTATATTTGCAGAAATGTTAGAAGAAACGAAGAGGGAACCGAAAAGTTCCCTCTTTTTATTATGTATAAATTAGAAAGCTAAACGTCCGGAAGAAGTGGCGTACCACTATGGTAATAGAAGAAAAGATTACTGAATTACTGGAGGAAAAATTTAAAGAAGAAGAATTTGCTGATTGTTTCCTGATCGAAATTAAACTTCACAAGCACAACAAGCTGGATATATTTCTGGATAGCGATTCGGGCATTACTTTTCAGAAATGCCAACGAATAAGCAGATACCTGGAATCTTACTTAGATGAAGAAGGGTGGCTTGGCGAAAAATATGTACTCGAAGTGTCTTCACCTGGTCTGACTCGACCGCTTAAGCTAAAAAGACAATACAAAAAGAACATTGGCCGCAAAGTGGAGGTTAATTTGCATGAGGGCAAGCCGATTGCTGGGCAGTTGGTAGAAGTAAATGAGGAAGCAATTGTACTTGAAAAAGAAATGACTATAAAGGAAGGGAAAAAGAAAAGAAAAGAAATGGTTCAAATTCCCATCCCATTTGAAAATATAAAGAAAACCGTTGTTACGATATCTTTTTAAAATCGAAGGCTTATGATGAATCTAGTTGATACGTTCTCGGAATTTAAAGCCGGTAAAAATATAGACCGTCCGACGATGGTAAGAGTACTGGAAGATGTATTTCGTACGCTTATTCGTAAAAAATTCGGATCGGATGAAAACTTTGATGTTATCGTGAACACGACTAAGGGTGACCTTGAATTGTGGCGTGTTCGTGAAATTGTACCTGATGGAGAGGTTACCGATGATCGTAGCCAGATTTCGATTTCAGAAGCCTTGTCGATTGATGAAGACTATGAAATCGGAGAAGAATGCTATGAGCAGCTTCACCTCAAGGATTTTGGCCGTCGTGCGATTATGGCTGCTCGCCAGACATTGATTTCCAGAATTATGGAACTCGAAAAAGACGAAGTTTTCCGCAAATACAGTGAACGTATCGGAGACATTATCCTTGGTGAAGTACACCAGATCTTAAAACGTGAAGTATTGGTACTGGATGATGCAACTGGCAATGAACTAGTGCTTCCGAGAAATGAAATGATCAAGGGTGACTTTTTCCGCAAAGGAGATATGGTAAAAGGTGTTATCAAGCGGGTAGACATGAAAAATAATAACCCAGTGGTTATTTTGTCACGTACTGATAATATGTTCCTCGAAAAACTAATGGAACAGGAAGTTCCAGAAATCGAGGATGGCTTGATTACTATCCGTAATATTGTTCGTATTCCTGGGGAGCGTGCCAAGGTAGCGGTTGAATCTTATGATGACCGTATTGACCCGGTAGGTGCTTGTGTAGGTATGAAAGGTTCGAGAATTCACGGTATTGTTCGAGAATTAAAGAACGAAAATATTGACATTGTCAATTTCACGAATAATATTTCATTGTATATTCAGCGTGCACTGACACCAGCTAAGGTAACTACCATTGACATGGATCAGGAGAAATTACACGCGAATGTATATTTGGAACCAGACCAGGTTTCTTTGGCGATTGGTAAAGGTGGTACCAACATTAAGCTGGCTAGTAAACTAACCGGATTTGAAATTGATGTATTCAGAAATCTGGAAGAATACGAAATCGACGATGTCGATTTGGACGAATTTAGAGATGAAATCGAAGATTGGGTAATCGAAGCGTTCAAAGACATTGGTTGTGATACAGCTCGAAGTGTACTCGATCTAAGTAAGAAAGAATTACTTCGTCGTACGGATCTTGAAGAAGAAACGATAGACGATGTTCTTCAGATTTTAGCTAGTGAATTTGAAGAAGAGAGCCAAAATTAGTAACATATAGGTACTAACTGTTGTAGATTGCAACAGTTAGTAGCTGTAGACAAAAGTACTTTGATAACCAATTGTTTGGCAGTACTTTTCGTTTGCATATAAAACAAGAGAACTCTTTTGAGCTTTTCTTCGTTGTTGGAGTAAAGTGAAGAGTATCTTTTGAAAATGAATACTTTCAGGGAAGTACTTCCAGAAAGGATTTTTTGAACAAGATGTTTTACAGAAAGGATTTACTTGTATCTTTGTAATCCAAAATGTTAATGATAGGCAAAATTTCGATATGATGTGCCTCTTAGTTTATTCATCCAAAAAAGATAAATAAAGATGTAAGAGAAATTATTGAAGATTTTCTTTGCCTGTCTGTAAGCGTTGCATAAGTATTAAAAATTTATAATGGCGAAACGTTTAGTTAAGATAGCGAAAGAACTTAATGTCGGGACAACAACGATAGTTGACCATCTCACCAAAAATGGCTTTGAAGTAGAAAACAAACCTACTGCAAAGATCACGGATGAGATGTACAATGAGTTGTTGAAAGAGTTTCAGAAGTCGATAGCTATCAAAGAGCAAGCTGACCAGCTGGTTATTGGCAATCGTCCGGCAGGTAAAGGTGCTCCAAAAGAAGAAACTACCAACACACCAACCCCTCCTCCAAATACTACGCCTACTCCAGATCAGAATAAAGCAGCAGAGCCAGAGCAAAAAGAGGAACCTAAGGAAGAAGAGAGCAGCAAAAAGATTTTGCAAAAGCCAAAAATCCTTGGGAAAATCAATCTAGGCAAACGATTTGGGAAGAAAGAAGAACCCAAAAAGGAAGAGCAACCGGCACAGCCTGAAGAAAAAGCTGCACCTACTCCTCCTGCTGCTAAAAAACAAGAAGAACCAAAAGAACCTACTCCTCCAAAACAGGAGGTGAAAAAAGAGGAACCAACGCCAGAAGCTAAACAAGCTCCTGAAAAGCCAAAACCGGAGGTTCCTAAGGAAGAGAAAAAGCCTGAGCCGAAGGTAGAAAAGCCTGAGCCAAAGCCCGTGGAGCAACCAAAAGAGCAACCACAGGCAGAGCAAAAGCAGCCGAAGCCAGAAGCTAAACAAGTTCCTGAAAAGCCAAAATCGGAGGTTCCTAAAGAAGAGAAAAAGCAGGATTTGCCTAAAGCAAAAGAAGAGAAAAAAGAGGATGCTCCAAAGAAAGTAGAACCGAAAGCTGAACCAAAAGAATCGAAAGAAGTTAAACAGGTAAAAGAAGAACAGCCTACTTCCAACAATTCTAAGGAAGAACAACAACAAAAAGCGCCTCAAGCGCTCAAAAAGAATACCAACGAGCAGCAATCATCTACTTCCAACGAGAAGCAAGAAAAGGCTACTCCTCCTTCTTCAAAATCAAAATCCAAACCTATCAAAGACACACCTGTTGTAGACAAGTCTGAGAAAAAATCATCCGATAAGGACAAATCTGATGGCAAAGAGGACGTGCTACGTACCAAAGCTCCTGAATTAAGAGGTCTGAAAATTCAGGGTAAAATCGATATTGAGAAGTTTAAGAAGCCTAAGAAAAAGAAAAAAGCTGCTGACGACAAAAAAGGTGCAGATGCTCAGTCTGATAAGTCAAAAGCTAATTCTTCTTCCTCTGGTTCTTCCGACCAGCCTAAAAAGCGCAGAAGAAAACGCAGAAAAGTGTCTTCTGATGGAAATAACCAGCAGCAACAGCAGGGGCAAAGTTCTCGTCCAGGAGATAGTGGAAGTAGAGGCGGACGTGGCGGTAATCGCAACGACCGACGTGGTAATAATCGTAGAAATGATCGCAATAGAAAATCCAATGAGCCTCAAGAGGTTTCTCAAAAGGAAATAGAAGAAAAGATCAAGGCAACAATGGCGCGCCTCCAAGGAGGAGGTAAGAAAAAGCGCCAGAAAATCCGTCGTGATAATCGTGAGCGCCAAAGAGAGCGCCAAGAATTGATTGAGCAGGAACAAAAGCAGAATGAAAAGTTGCAGTTGACAGAGTTTATCTCTGTTCAGGAACTAGCCAACTTAATGGATGTACCTGTTACAGATGTGATTATGACTTGTATGAACTTGGGCGTAATCGTATCGATCAATCAGCGACTGGATGCCGAAATCATTGAATTGGTTGCAGAAGAATTCGACCATGAAATCGAGTTTATCACGGCCGAAGAGCAAGATACTGAGGAGGAGGAAGAAGTAGATGATCCGGAAGATTTGGAGCCTCGTGCACCAATCGTAACGGTTATGGGACACGTCGACCACGGTAAAACATCTTTGCTTGACTTTATTCGTTCCGCAACGGTTGCCGAAGGCGAAGCCGGGGGTATCACCCAGCACATTGGTGCCTACGAAATTCGAGTGGGCGAAAATAAAAAGAAAATTACCTTCCTTGATACGCCAGGTCACGAAGCCTTTACGGCCATGCGTGCTCGTGGTGCCAAGGTAACGGATATTGCAGTTATTATTATCGCAGCTGATGACAACGTGATGCCTCAAACAAAAGAGGCAATCTCTCACGCTCAAGCAGCCGGGGTACCAATGGTATTTGCTATTAACAAAGTGGATAAGCCAGGTGCTCAACCCGATAGAATCTTGCAAGAGTTGGCTAACATGAACCTCTTAGTTGAATCTTGGGGGGGACAGTATCAGTCACAGAATATCTCGGCCAAAACAGGTGATGGTATCGATGAATTGCTTGAGAAAATTTTGTTGGAAGCAGAATTGCTTGAACTTCAGGCAAATCCGGACAGAATGGCCTCAGGTGCTGTTATTGAAGCCTCACTCGATAAAGGACGTGGTTATGTAACTAAAATGCTGGTTCAAAATGGTACGCTTACCATCGGTGCACCAGTTGTAGCAGGAGAACATTCCGGTAAGGTAAAGGCAATGTTTAATGAGCATGGTAAACGTATCAAGAAAGCGGGGCCTTCTGCTCCAGTCTTGGTATTAGGACTAAGCGGTGCTCCACAAGCCGGTGAACGATTTAAAGAAGTAGAAAACGAGCAGGAAGCTCGTCAGATTGCAGCCAAGCGTGGCCAGATTGCTCGCGAGCAGACTAACCGAGCGACCAAGCGTATTAGTTTGGATGAAATCGGTCGTCGTCTTGCTCTTGGCAACTTTAAAGAGTTGAACTTGATTGTGAAGGGTGACGTGGATGGTTCCGTAGAGGCACTTTCTGATTCCTTGATCAAGCAGTCGATTGAAAGTGTACAGGTGAATGTGATTCACAAGGCAGTTGGTCAGATTATCGAATCGGATGTTTTGTTGGCATCTGCTTCGGATGCGATCGTGATCGGTTTCCAGGTACGTCCTTCAATGGGGGCTCGTAAATTGGCAGAACAGGAAGGCGTTGAAATTAAGACCTACTCTATTATTTACGAAGCAATCGAAGAAATTCGCGCTGCAATTGAAGGTCTTCTTGAACCAACCAAAGAAGAGAAAATTATTGCGCAGGTGGAAGTGCGTGAGACCTACAAAATTAGTAAGGTGGGTACCATCGCCGGTTGTTATGTACAAGAAGGAAAAATCAATCGTAATTCGAGCATTCGCCTAATCAGAAACGGTATCGTTGTCTTCCCTATCAAGGAAGGAGCCGTTGGAGAAATCGCTTCGCTGAAACGCTTCAAAGATGATGTTAGAGAAGTGAAGTCGGGTATGGAATGTGGTATTTCGATTAAAAACTTCAACGACATCAAAGTTGGTGATATAGTTGAAGCATACGAGATTAT
>JALEHC010000471.1 GCA_022763215.1 Saprospiraceae bacterium | reverse complement strand
CAGGATCGATCTTATAGTGTAGAAGATGTGTTGGAAATGGCTCGTAATTCGACGCCATTTGCTGCTCCTGATAGTGGAAAATCGCATTATTCGGACACAAATTTTCAGCTTCTTGGTGCACTTATCGAAGCCATAACGGAGCAACCTTTGTCGGATGTGTTTGCAGCACGTATTTTTGATCCACTTGGAATGGAAGATTCATATTTATTTGATAGCAATCATCCACCAAGATCAATAGCCCCTATTCCAGCTTATTATAAAGACAGCAAATTATCCTTACCATTAGCAATAACATCTGAGCGTGGCACAGGTGGAGCGGTATCTACTATGTCAGATTTATTGGTCTTTTTGCGCTCATTTTTTGGTGGGAAGCTATTTAATAAAGCTCATTTTGAGCGTATGATGCAGTGGAACTCTATGTTCTTTCCGATGTCTTATGGTTATGGAATTTGGCGCTATAAGTTACCTCATTGGATCAACTTATTCCGCGAAACACCCGAATTCATTGGCCATGCAGGTGTATGGGGAGCGATGGCATTTTACAATCCCAAAAATGACATTTACATTGTTGGTACGCTAAACCAACTTTATAAACCATCGAGACAATTTAGCTTCATGCCGAAAATACTTGATATCGTAACTTGAGGCCATCTAAAACTTCGCTTTTGTGGTATTTGGCGAAAGCCAGCAGAATGGAAATACAGGTCTTTTTTTAACAAAAAAATATGTCATGGGCATGTGTAATTGGAAAAAATGAAATTATATATAAGTTAATACTCGTCATTTAATAGGAATCCCGGATTAAAGTGTTACATTAAGATAAGAGAATGTTATTTTCAAAGTTTGAATAGATATGTTTTAGTTGGCAGCAGAACTATTTGCTTGAATTTGGATGTAGCGATTAATTAACGAAATAAATAATTCAATGGCAGATAGCTATAGCAAAAAAGAAAGAGAGAAGAAAAAAAGAAAAAAAGCCAAAGAGAAGCTAGAGCGCAAAGAGCGCCGCAAGATGGAAGGCAAAACGCAAATCGAGTTTATGTATGTCGATGAGAACGGGAATCTAACGCCTGAGCCACCTGAAGCGCCTCCCAAAGAAGTAAAATTGGAAGATATCGAGGTCGGAGTTCCGAAAAAAGACGATCGAGTCCAGGATGACCCTCAACGCAAAGGGAAAGTAAAGTTTTTCAATGCTGAAAAGGGCTTTGGTTTTATCATCGATCAGGAGACGAATGAAAATTATTTCGTCCATGTCAATAATATTAACGCAGAAGAAATTGATACTAATGACAAGGTAACTTTCGAAATAGAAAGTGGCCCCAAAGGCTTAGTAGCCGTTAATGTAGATAAGAAATAAAGCTCTTCCTGAGCAAAGTTTGTAATCATATTTCCTCACCCTGCCAATAGGGAGGTATGATTGCAAACTTGACCATAACGCCCTCCTAACAGAACACATAAGTATAGTTTGGTGCTTTACTTGCTATCAATATGCTCATTTTCATTGTGAATCGATCAACTGTTTTATCTTTACCAGACATCTAAAGCGAGACAATGAGTGAAAGCATAAATATTGCAGTATTAATTGATGGTGATAATGTACCATCCGCCAATGTGAAAGAAATGATGGAAGAAATTGCTAAATACGGCAATCCGACTATCAAAAGGATTTATGGCGACTGGACCCGCCCGGGTCTCAATAAATGGAAAAATCTGTTGTTGGAAAATGCAATTACTCCTATTCAACAATACGGTTACACCGTAGGTAAGAATGCAACGGACTCCGCCATGATTATTGATGCTATGGACATCCTTTACAGCAATAAAGTGAATGGTTTCTGTCTTGTATCCAGCGATAGCGATTTTACCCGCCTGGCTACCCGTCTTCGAGAAGCGGGAATGTTGGTCTTGGGCATTGGCGAACGAAAAACGCCCAATCCTTTTATTGCGGCCTGTGATAAGTTTATTTATATCGAAATTCTGCGAAACCAATCTGAAAGTAATAAACTAGAGGTAAAGGAAAAAGAATCCCCCAGTGTAGAGAAAATCAGCAAACGAGAAATTGCCCTCATTGCTTCTTCCATACGTGATTTGTCAGATGAAGATGGCTGGGCATTTCTGGGTGATGTGGGTAGCTTGATCCAGAAAAAGCGGCCAAATTTTGACTCCCGAAATTACGGTTTTGAAAAACTAACGCCCCTTATCCACTCCACCGGTGAATTTGAAATAGAAAAAAGAGGTGCTCCAAGAAGTCGAAATAAACTCATTTTTGTTAAGAATAAAGAAAAACAAGAACGGAAGACGAGAGGTGCTAAAAAGAGCTAATGTTTGCATTCAATCTATCCCCAAATCATTGACAAAGTGGGCATTGTAAGTTACCTCTGATACATCTACGCCCAATTTTTCAACAATAAGCGATTGGAGCTTTCGATAGATAAAGGCTTTATCATGTTCTAGGTATTCAAACCGGGGTTCTATTGCTTTGAGCAAAATATTTACCAATTCCCGGATATTTGCAACAGGGCTTTCTCGTTTATATGCTTGTAGATGAAAGTCAACACCTACAAAAACAGCAAAAAACGCAATCACAAAAAGCCCAAAAACAGCTGATTGTAAGGCAAGAATGCTACATATCACCGATCCGAAGAAGCATAGTTTATTCAAGGCTTTAATCTGTTTTTTTCTGCGGGGAGTATGCTCAAGTGCAGGAAACTGTATCCCAATGCGGTTTTCCAGCTTTTCCCAATCAGATCGGATAGTAGTCGGCGTCATAAATTCCGTAATGGCCATTTGTGGAGAAACAATAGCTTTTGAAGGCAGATTCAGATTCTTTATTTCCCTCCTCAATACATAAAACAAATGCTGTGATTTACACTTTTGGGTATTGTGTATATAGCTCCATTCATCCGTGTATATCAATTCAACTATCGTTTCATACAATTCACCAACTGTACAAATTTGCTCTGCTTTCAGATTCGGGATATAAATCCCAAAGTTTTCTTCAACTTCATAATGAAGTTCAACACTATCTAGCCCCATACCCTATATTTTGTGCAGGCCCCAAGGGGACCTGCAGTCTTCAAAATTATTCTTCATAATCCAATGGTGGTGGTCCATCTGGCACCATCCCCTTGTATTGATAATCTCCTTTTCGTTCCTTGAATTCCTTTTTCACCGCTGCTCGTAGTTCTGCATCTTCAAACAAATCCACCATCGTCATCGATAATGCCTTCGCTGCATATTCCATACCTTTATGGCCGATCGACATGCCGCCACAGGCGACCACCGCCCATGAGTGCCAGGGTGTACCCTTGGGGGCCGTCGTAGCACGTAACCGAATGACAGGCACTACAAAACTGACATCACCGACATCAGTAGAACCGCCCATCGGATGTTCTTTTGTTTCTTCCAAAGGATTGATGACAGACTCAATCCCAATTTCTGGTTTATCTGTCGCTTTCTGAATTTTTTTGGCGAAAGCCTGCTCTTCTTCCGTGTATTCAATCGGCCCTAAAAATTCAAGATTTTTCTGTAAAGCGGCTCCTCCCGTTCGATTGACTAGTACTTCATGAATTCCCGATATAAGCGTAATCTTATAATCTACATCTGCCATAATTGCCGCACCTTCAGCAATTTTCTCGACGCGTTTCCACACTTTTTCCATGCCTTCACGCTTTGTATCTCGGACTCTTGTCCAAATACGCGAATAGTCAGGCACTACATTTACCACTTTGCCAGCATCCTGAATGTGGTAGTGAATACGCACAGTTGGCTTGACATGCTCTCGGTAAAAATTGATGCCGTTGGTGTACAATTCAAGTGCATCGGAGGCAGAACGGCCGTTCCAAGGATCGCCTGATGCATGCGCAGCCTGTCCAAAATATTCTACTTTAAAATCGACCAATGCTAAGCTACTTTGCACATCCGCTCTGGTTTCGCCACTGGGGTGCCAATCCATGACCACATCTACATCATCAAATGCGCCTGCACGAATCATCCACAATTTGCCAAAGAACTTTTCTTCTGCCGGTGTCCCGTAAAATCGTACGGTACCTTGCAATTCGCCTGCTTCGATCAATTTTTTGATGGCAGTAGCAGCACCTAGCGAAGCTACGCCAAACAGGTTATGGCCACAGCCATGCCCTGCACCACCATCGTGAATCGGGTCTTTGGTAGGTACGGCTTTTTGCGAAAGCCCCGGCAAGGCATCAAATTCGCCAAGTATGCCAATTACAGGCTTTCCAGAGCCATATTCGGCCACAAAAGCGGTCGGAATATCGCCTACATTTTTGGTAATTTTAAACCCATTGGCTTCGGCATAAGCCATGAGGTCTGCCGCTGATTTGGTTTCGCGGAAAGCAACTTCTTCATACGACCAAATACGATCGCTCAGATCACGCAGCTTTTCAAACTGCTGCTCTACGGAGCTGATCACGGCCTGTTTGTTTGCATTGTCATGCAAACTCGATTGTCCGAACACCAGAAAACTACTGCCCAGAAAAAGAAATAAGAGGTGGAGTTTTTTCATACCATCTATCATTTTGAGT
>JALEHC010000470.1 GCA_022763215.1 Saprospiraceae bacterium | reverse complement strand
TTAGAAAGTTGCCCGGTCGCACCAATATGGTATGCTGCCGGGCAGGCTTGTTTATATTCACTATTGAGAATCATCTTCTACACCACAATTGTATAGGCCAATGAATGCAAAAATGCTTTATCGAGGCGCGCTGAAACAGATTGGTGATTTTGAGTCATTAATGGCAGCATTGAAAGACATTGCACTTTCAAACAACTGGTCGTACGAAATCATAGATACCGATTGGACATTATCGCCAAAGGCCGAATTTCAGTGGTCTCAGCAGGGCTTTCAGGCATTAAGCGGTTTAAAAGGGCTATTGATTTCCCTGCCGTCAGATTTTCAGTTACCTTTTGTTTTCAGCGCATCTGGTCAGTTGATGAGTATTTTTCAGGTGGCAGTCCAAAGTCCACTGCATAAAAAGCCACATTGGATATCTGGTTCGGGGCAATTAGCATCTTGTCATTCGGAGGAAGTCTTACAAGGAGTGTTTGCCTATTTGCAAAAACAATTTTTGCCAGACCTCCAATACAGATGGTATCCGGAAGGCATGCTTGCGCAAAATGGCTACAGTGATTTGATACAATTGTTTGATATAAGTGACAAACTAAAATTCATCTAAATTTCAATTTTAGGTAGCTTTCGCCAAACCATGATACTTCACCAATCCATCAATGGGCTGCCTAATAATCGTTCCAATATCAAGTTGGTATTCTTTTCCCAGCTTTCGCAAAATGTGCCGAAAGTGAAATGCGACTGATCCGACAAAGTGAACAGGAAGCTGCTGTGCATGCTTCAACTGCAAAACGTCGAGCTGATAGAACTGCCCAAAGCGCTCGCGGAGCAACTGCTGCACAAATGGCGCATCGAGATGCTGCGACAAAAATGGCGCAAATGTAGACATATAGCGATTGGGAAATGGCCCTTGGTAAACTTCGTGCAAAATGGTAGCCCGATCTACCACATGGGAGGACTCCAGCGCTTGTTTTAGCGAAAGCGGCAACCGTTTTTCAAGATAGGCCTTCAATAACGCTTTACCGATGTCAGCCCCACTACCTTCATCCCCCAATACATAGCCATTGCCACCAGCGTATTCGACCACTTGTTGGCCGTCGTAGCGGCAAACATTGGAGCCGGTTCCCAGTATCGCTGCAATGCCTGGCTGCTGTTGGCAACAAGCACGAGCTGCCGCGAGCACATCGGTCGCAATTTCGATTTGAGTAGCTGGAAAAAAAGACTGGAAAACTGCTTTTAGCCGATCTTTATTTTGTTGAGTATTGCAGCCGGTGCCATAGAAAAACAGTTGGTGTACCGGCTCCGGAATAAGGGTAAAAACCTGATGAATATAATTTTCGATTTGAGTATCGGTCAGGAAAAACGGTTGAATTCCTTCCGTTTCTTTTTGGAAAAGAAGTTGGTGAGCATTGCCAAGACACCAAGAAGCCTTGGTTGCCCCGCTATCGACAATCAATATATTTGGCTGGTTTTTCATTGCGGGCGAAGATAAATGATTTTATTTAACCGTTCCTAAAAGCCGCAATAGCTTTACGCACACTGCCATGCTGTTGCAAAAGCCGACGAGCTTGTTGCTGATCAATTTGAAGGCTTTCCATCAGCATGAGGGTACCTCTTTCGAGCAATTTTTGATTACTCAGTTGCATATCGACCATACGGTTATCGACTACCCGGCCCAATTGAATCATAACACTCGTGCTAATCATATTGAGCACCAGTTTTTGAGCTGTGCCGGCCTTCATGCGCGTACTACCGGTGACGACCTCCGGGCCAACAATCACTTCGATAGGATAATCGGCAAATTGACTTATTGGAGCATTTGGGTTGCAGAAAATAGCTGCTGTGCGGATGCCATTTTCTTGGCATTTTTCAAGTCCATGTACCACATAAGGCGTTGTACCAGAAGCTGCGATACCGATGACAAAGTCAAGTGAATGGAGGTTATGCTGCTGCAAATCTTCCCATGCCAGGTTCGCATCATCCTCTGCAAATTCGACTGCCGAGCGGATTGCCGTATCGCCACCAGCGATTAGCCCAATGACCCAATCATCAGGTACACCAAAAGTAGGTGGGCATTCGGAAGCATCGAGTATACCCAGTCGGCCCGAAGTTCCGGCACCGATATAAAAAAGGCGTCCACCTTGTTGCATTTGCGCTGACACCTGCGACACACAAGCTTCAATGGCAGGTATGGCTTTGGCGACAGCAAGCGGCACACGCTGGTCTTCCTGATTAATAATCTGAAGGAGCTGGCGAACAGGCATTTGCTCCAAGTGCCGATAAGGCGAAGCCGATTCCGTTATTTTTTTCATCGAATATCAAGTGAGCTATTAAAGTAACGAAAAGTGGAACTCAAGGAAAGCAAAAGGAGTTGAAATAATCAAAAAAAGGATTATTTTTGCTTTCCTGTAAAAACAGATGGGGATATAGCTCAGTTGGCTAGAGCGTTTGACTGGCAGTCAAGAGGTCGGGGGTTCGAATCCCCCTATCTCCACAATAACATACTTCCAAAAAAGGCACTCAAAAGTGCCTTACTTTTTAACGACCAAGCGGCCTTTCATGCGTAAGCGATGAGTAGGCCGCTTGGTCGTTAAGGAATTCCTCGCTGGA
>JALEHC010000469.1 GCA_022763215.1 Saprospiraceae bacterium | reverse complement strand
TGTGGCTCTTCGGCCAAAAGTCGACGATAGCGGTCCTCAGCTAACTCTGTTTGCACTTCCGTGTAAATCTCTGCTGTAAAGTGTTGCACTTCAGTGAGTAATTGCCGAATAAACAAGCCCCAGGCTGGTATTTGCCATAGCCTGTCAGCATCCGATGCAGCAATTTTGTACAAACGGCAATCTTCGATTGCTTGTATACTTTCAAGAGCAGGCGCATTTTGCGTAAAGCTTTGCTGCGAAGTAAATAGGTAAGGCGCTTCGGTAAAATATTTGGTAACTTCCTGCCCATTTTTTAGGAAAAAGAAGCGGAGTAGACCTTCCTCTACAAAGTATAAATAGCGGCATATTTTGCCTTCCGGCAAAAGGACGTCGTTCTTCTTGATTTGCTCAAATTGCAAAACGGAAGCAATCTGTTCCCAATCTTGATTGTTTATTGGGTGGTATTGTCGAATATATTTCAGGAAAGTGTGCATGAGGTATCAAGCCGTTTCGCGATAAGCCAAGGGAGAGTGGCCACTTGCTTTTTTGAACAAACGAGTGAAATAAGCAGGATCATCAAATCCCAAGTCGTAAGCAATTTCCTTAACGGAATGGTCCGTAAACTTCAGGTCGCGTTTGGCTTGCAGCACAATTCGGTCGCGAATCATCTGGGTAGGAGTGGGGTAGCCCTCCGCTTTGAGTCGCTTGGCCAAGGATTTGGGATCGACAAAAAGCTTTTCTGCATAATCAGCTACTGCGTGTATTTCTTTGTAATGCTTGTTGACCAATGCGATGAATTCGGCTGCCAAGCCTTTAGCCGTATCTTCTTCCTTCAGCTTGGGTTGTTGTTCGTCTAGCTTGCGCAAAGACTGAATGAGTAGCATCCGGAGATAAGTTTCGAGCATTTCACGATGAGCTGGGCCCGGACTTTGTAGCTCTTGTATCATGTTTTGTATGATTTGCCGAAAGGCAGGTGCATCTTGCTGATCAAGCGGAATCATGGTAGCCCGATGCACATTATTGAAAAGGACGCCATTGCAGGCAATTTCCTTGCCGTGTGTTTCTACACAATAAAACTCTTTATCAAAACTGATTTGATAACCCGATTTGACCTTTTCAGCTTCAACAGTCAGTACTTGACCTGGAGATAGGAAAAACAAGCCCGCCCCTTCAATTTTGAAGGCGTTGAAATCAATCTGGTATTCACCAAATCCTTCCTCAATCCAATAGATTTTGAAGTGTTGAGCGACCTCATTTTCGTGCATCACACAACTGGTATCGAGGTGAATAGCTGTAACCTCAAAATGATCTGCTTGAGAATTGGTCGCCTGAAATGGATAATTTTGGATGGTTTTTAGTCCCATATTGTCATCATTCTTCTATAAAAAGGAATGAATAGGAGATAAGTTTAGTAAAAAAGTTGAACGAAAAAATCCATCCAACTTTTTTACCTTTTTAGAGCTTTATTTACAACGACTTCCATTTTACGCCCACAAAAATGGTCCTTGGCATAGCGGGGCCATAAATGTAATTACTATCGCGGTTTTTGCCGGTATCAAAGTCATTTTGATAAGCATTAGTGATATTTTTGATGCCACCAAATAGTTCAATGCCTGTATCCATGTCTGGTAATGGAAAGGTATAGCCAATTCGTGTAGTCATATTGGTGAAAGAGCGAGAAGTTACATATTCATCTTGAGTTTGCTCGGGTGCCCCCGCAAAATGCGCCAATTCCATAGGGCCTGTATACACGATGTTAAAAGCAGCATTCCAGCGGTCATTGGGCGTGAAAGAATAAGTCAAGAAACCATATTCATTGGGCGTGCGCAAAAATACTCGCTTGGGTTCAAGTCCTTCGATATTATCTACTGCTTCTGCAAATAAGCTGCTTTGCAGCGTAAAACCTGCTTCCAACTGCATGATACGATTATAATTAGCTCTCAGTTCAAGGGTGACTCCTTGCACAGTGGCACCTGGACCATTGCGCTTTTCAAAGCGCTCTCCGAAAGCATCTTCACCTATTGGTTGTAGAAAAAAGGCGTCTTCAAGCTGGGTGTAAAAGCCCTCCAATGTAAATCCGGCTACGTAATGTTCAGTGGCTTTGTCATAGTTAATGGATGCACTCAAGCTATTGGAGCGTTCTTCCTGCAATTGTGGATCGAGTGAAATACGAGAGATTCCACCTCCTGCAAAAGCAATATGTAAGTCGGTGTCCAGTGCTTGCGGTGCCCGAAATCCTTTTCCCCAGCTCAGGCGAAATTGAGTTGTATTTTGCAATTTATAAAGCAGTGAAATGCGTGGACTAAAAATGATTTCATCCACCAAATTGTGCTGATCTGCCCTTAGCCCGGTCAATAAATTGAGGGAAGGAGTAATTTCCCAATCGCTTTGCGCGAAAAAGCCCCAGTTTTCAGTGCGTTGATCAATCAAATATTCGTAGGCTTCAATCTGGTCGAGTACATCGTCCATTAAATATTCTGCACCGACCGTCAGTACATTGCTGCCTTTCAAGAAGTTTTGAAAGCGATGATTGAGTTGAAGTCCACCCTGTAACGTACTGGTGTAAGATTTGCCGTAAGGCGGATTAAGCAGATACGTCTGCAGTTCTTCTGTATCATCTGGCTGGATGCCCGTGAAGTGCTCCCGATCGGTATGCTGCCCAGCCGCATAAGCAATGAAAGAGCTGTTGTTGTCATTAAAATTAATCTGATAATCTAGCCCGCCCATAGTTACATAATGGGTACGTTCTTCAGATTGCTGGGCAAGGTGGGCAGGGCCATCCACGATTTCTCCACCATAACGGTACTCTTGTAAGCTACTAAAACTGACTTCCAATTTTTGGTTTTTGGTCGGTTGGTAAAATACCCGTGCACCTAAGGAATGGTTTTGCAGTTCTGGTAATTCCGAAAAGTTATCGCCATTGTGGTCATAAGCTTGTCGGTTGCGCTTGTTGACAAATAGAGATACGCCTGCTTTGCCAGAAGCACTTACCAGACTCGCATTTCCGCTAAGGAGATGATCTGTTGCCTGATTGTTGATGAATTGACCCGTATATTCTAGTTCATAAGTATTTTTCTTCGGGATACGAGTAATGACATTTACTGTACCGCCTATGGCGCTCGAACCATACAAGGCCGAGCCGCCGCCTCGCACTACTTCGATGCGCTCAATCATATTCGCAGGTACTTGCTCAAGGCCGTACAAGCCCGTCAAGGGGCTAAAAACAGGCCGACCATTGATCAAGATTTGAGAATAAGAACCTCCCAGACCATTCATGCGCACTTGGGTATAATTGCACGTCTGACAGTCAGTTTCTACGCGCAAACCGGGTTGGAAATTAAGCCCTTCAGACAGATTACAAGCTTGGGTTTCTGTTAAGGTTTTGCGATCTAGTACATTTACGATAACAGGCGATTGAGTTTGTCGTTTGAAGGTTCGAGTACCCGTTACCACTACTTTATCGAGAAAAAGATAAGTTGGTTTTAGTTCAAAATTAAAAGTATAACTGCTTTGGCTTTCGCCAAATGTGATACGCTTTCGCTGAATAGCATAGCCAACCATACTGACGGTCAATTCATGAGTGCCCACTGGAATCCCCGAAATTTCGTATTGCCCATCTGCATCAGAAGTGCTGAGTAGTTGAAGACTATCAATGCGAACATCCACAAATTCGAGGGCTTTGCCCTCGGCTTTTACAATACCACTTATTTTGTGTTGTGAAAATACAGTCAGTGGAAAAAGTAATAAGAATAAGTATACTAAATGCTTCATCTTTTTAAGTCAGGTTTTCTCTTTCGAATAAATTGGGTTCAATAGTAGCGTCTTGTGTTTGTTTTGTTTTGGATCGGAAAATGCCTTGTCCAGGGGCAAATAAGAATACGACTGCAAATAAAATTCCAGCTATCGTCACAATAGCTCCGGCAATAGAACCATCAATGGCAACAGCCAAATAATAGCCCACAATACTGATGAATATGGAAAAGCCGACCGTCAGCCACATCATGGTTTTGAGTTGGTGGCTTAATAAATAGGCAGTTGCAGGTGGCACCACAAATAAAGCGACTACCAAAATTGCACCTACTGAATCGAAAGCAGCAACAGTCGTCATCGATACGGCTCCCATAAGCAGATAATTCCACAAGCTTACGCTAATACCTATGCTTGCCGCAAATGCCGGGTCAAAAGTGGTCATATACAAATTGCGATAACCGATCATCAAAAAACCGATATTGACCAACAAAATGAAAAGGGCAACATAAATGGCTTTGGGGCCCATGATCAAACCGGTTTGCGTAATCCATAAATCAAGCGGGACATAAGCTATTTCGCCATACAAAACACATTCTTGATCGAGGTCTACTTGCCCGGCATACAAGGATATCAGAATGATACCTAATGCAAATAGCCAGGTAAAAGTGACACCAATAGCGGCATCTGTTTGTAAGCGAGCCCGCTTGTGAAAAAATTCAATCAAAAAGGTGGTAAATACACCCAACATGGCGGCACCTACTATCATATCAAAAGAATCGCGGGTGCCGGTCATCAAAAATGCAATTACAATACCAGGTAGTACAGCATGTGAAATAGCATCACCAACCATCGCCATTTTGCGAAGGATGAGGAAACTTCCTAACAATCCACAAGAGATGGAAAACAAACTGGCGGTTAATATGATGTAAAATGCATCCATTAGTAAGGTATTTTACTGTCGTGTGGATCAACTTCCGGATAGTCGAGCAAAGCTTCGAGCTGGGCTTCGAGTTCTGGCGTGATAACGTGTTCTATTGTTTCTGCATCTTCGTGTACGTGGTCGGGCTCGATTTTCATGTATTTTGAAAGGTATAACTCCCATAGACGGTGTAGTTTTACGACGCGTCTGCCCTTAGCTTTGCCATTTTGCGTAAGCTGCCAAAGCCCGTGATGGTGGGTAAGGTAGCCTCGTCTTTTGAGTTGCCGCAAAGCGGCTTTAAGTGGACGTTTGGGGAAGTGACGTTTTTCTATGAGTTCCTGAACAGAGCGTTCTTGAAAGTGGTTTTCCTCTTTCTCGCCCAAACGGTACAACTCTTTAAGCAAGTTTTCTTGCATAATCTGTGCCTGCTGGTTTCTTTGTCGAACGGTATTGGATATGATCCCACGGGCAGGTGCAAAGAAAAACGAAAAAATAGCGATCATCGAGATGATCATCACTATCCACGGCCCAGTTGGCATGGTCGGGGCGGTATAACTGACAAATGCACCTGAAAGACCAGAAAAAGCGCCCATCAACGCAGCCAGAAAAGTCATTAGTCGAACATCATCGGTCCAGAATCGAGCTGCTGCTGCTGGTGTAATCAGCATAGCTGCCATGAGTACCACACCAACGGCCTGAATGCCCGTCACAACAGCCATGACGGTCAGCGAAGTGAGCAATAAATTGAGTCCTCGCACGGGTAGGCCAATGGCGTGTGCAAAATGCTCGTCAAACGCAATAAGCGTGAGTTCCTTGAAGAAAAGTACGACCGTTACAATCAAAATGACTGCCACGATTCCGAATACCCACAAATCTTGTCCCACCAACGCAGCTGCTTTTCCAAAAAGAAAAGATTGAAGGCCCGTTTGAGCCGCATTGCCAGTATGTTGAATGTAAGTCAGCATGAGTATCCCCAAACCAAAAAAGACCGATAAAATTAGCGCAATAGCGGTGTCCTCTTTGAGTTTTGAACGAGCCGTAATCGTATCGACCAAAACCAGTGAAATCCAGCCAGTAATAAATGCACCAACAATCAGAAAAAACGGGTTTTTATTTCCCGAAAGGAGGAACGCCAGGCAAATACCCGGTAAAACGGCATGTGCCACCGCATCGCCCACCAATGCTTTCTTTTTGAGAAAGGTAAAGGTGCCCACTACGGCCGAACTGGCGGTGAGCAATATCGCGCCCACGACGACAGAGACCACATTGGGGTCTTGAAAGGAGAAAAATTCGATGAGTACTTCCATATCAATATTTTTCTCGGCTTGGTAGCCTGCGCTTTTTTATCAATTCGCTCACTTCCGAAAGCACCGTCAATTTTCCACCATAAGCTTCTTGCAAATATTCATTGGTGAAGACTTGGTCAATAGGACCACTGGCAATCAAGCGCATATTCAAAAGGATGATCCAGTCAAAAAATTCTGCTGCAGATTGCAAATCATGGTGCACTACAATGACTGTTTTGCCTTGAGCGGTCAACTCTTGCAATACCTCCAAGATCGCACTTTCTGTAGCGGCATCGACACCTGCAAAAGGCTCGTCCATAAAGTACAAATCTGCTTCCTGTGCGAGTGCACGCGCGAGGAATACGCGTTGTTGTTGACCGCCGGATAATTGTGAAATTTGGCGTTTACTATAAGCTTCCATGCCTACTTTTTGCAGACAATTCATGGCAATTTCCTTGTCTTCCTTTTTGGGACGAGCAAGTAAACCCAGCCGTGCGTAGCGGCCCATAAGTACCACATCCAGCACAGAAGTCGGAAAATCCCAGTCGACTGTTTCTCGCTGAGGCACATAGCTGACCCAGCGGCGTACATCATCTAAGGCTTTGTCAAATATGCGAACATAGCCAGAGCTTAGCGGTAGCAAGCCCATAGCCGATTTGATTAGCGTTGATTTGCCTGCCCCATTTGGACCGATAATACCAATTAGTGCGCCTTTCGGCAAAGTCATATCAATATTCCAAAGGACAGGTTTTTTATCATACGAAACGGTGAGATCATGAAATTCTACCGCCACATCTTTTGCATCTACCTTCATAATTATTCGCTAATTGTGCTGATTTGAACGGGTTCCGGATTCAGGCTGCTTACAATGGTCGCGACATTTGCCTTGACCATGCCAATATAATTACCTTCCGGGCTACCTGCTTCGCCCATGGCATCAGAATAAAGATTACCACCAATTTTGATTTCATGACCTTTTTGGCGACAACCTTCCACGATCGACTGAATATTTTTTTCGGAGACCGAGGTCTCTACAAAAACGGCTTTAATATTATTTTCGACTATATAATTAACGAGATCAACGCGGTCCCTTAGTCCAAACTCAGAAAGTGTGGAAATGCCTTGCAAGCCGCGAACTTCCATGTCATAAGCTCTTCCGAAATAGTTAAAAGCATCATGAGCGGTTATCATGATTCTTTGTGCTTTTGGGATAGTTGCAATCTGCTTTTTCACACTTTCGTGTAAATCCAATAATTCATTTTTATAGTCTATTGCTTTTTGTTGGTATATGGTAGCATGATCAGGTTTTGCTTTGGAAAGTGTTTTAGCCACAGTTTCAACAGTCTGCGCCCATAGACTTACGTCAAACCAGATATGGGGGTCGGGTGCATCTTCATAGTTGGGATCCTTTAGCAGGGCTGCTTCAGGTATGCCCTCGGCTACGGCCACTACGGTCTTTATTCGGCCCAGTTTTTCCAATACTTCGGCCATTTTACCTTCGAGATGAAGACCATTATAAAAGATGATATCTGCATTTTGAAGTGCTTTCAAATCACCCTGGGTGGCTTTGTAAAGATGTGGATCTACGCCGGGGCCCATCAATGCCGTCACTTCAATGGAGTCACCTGCTATGTTTTGTACCAAATCAGCTACCATACCGGTGGTTGCAACGACTTGGAGCGGGCCCTCGCTGGCAGTTTGTTGGTCAGCGCTACACCCTGCTAACCATAAACCTATCAATACTAATCCTATGTATTTTCTCATACTGTTTCCTGCTATTTAGTTGTAAATGTGCTAGTTGCTCTTCTTTAACAAAGAAGTCTAATGCAAGTTTAATAAAATAATTAGAATGTGCAAGTAAAAAATTTAGACTAGTCTAAATTTTTTACTTGATAGCTTGAAATATGCTTGTCCAATCATGACAATGTGAAAACTGAATCCCGATTTTTTTAAGGTGAGGTAATAAAATGAATATTAAAGTAACAAAATCGAAAATGAATGCATATATGGATAGGAATTAAATTTTAGGAAACTATTGTTTTCAGTGTAATTGGCCAATCTATCTGTATTCAAGTATTTGAAGTTCGATTCCTTCATATTGAATTTGACGAAAGTCAAGAACCTTTTAAACCTAAACACATGGCAATTATCAGCAATTTTGAGCTGTACGTGAAGCGTATCGGCCCACCTGGTGGTATTGTACCAGGGGTAAATGACCCACTTAATGCTCCTTTTAGAAAACTATTGCAAGGGTACTACCTGACTATTTCTAATTTGAGCAATCGAGAAATTAGATTGCGTGTCAGAGCAGTTATTCCTTCGTTGAAGTCAGGCAGCCCATTTGCGGCCAGCCAACGAGAATTGGTCGGCGGATCAAGCCCTAATCATTACTTTGCTTATGACAGAACTGGAGATACAGCGGGCGCAGCAACGCCGAGAGAAAGATTGAGTTCACTCAACCTTGTGCCAAGTTTGAGCAAACCAGAGGCAAAAGTTTTTCAGTCTCTGAACTTTGATTTGGACTGCCAACAAACTGGCTTGTTTAATTTGGTGCCTTTACCGAGTTCGGCAGGGCTTCCTGACCCTCAGATCGAAATTCGAGGATATATCGAATTGTATTTGTTGGATATTCTTCGATTCAAAAAAGTATCTAACAATCCGCTAATTTATGCGATTGAGTATATCAAGGCACAGCCGACCGATTTGTTAGTCACTCCTGAAATCAGAGGGACGTTTATTGACAATGATTTTACTGGCTCGCAGACGGTGCCCCTTGATTTTGATCAAAGTAACTATGCGCTGCCGACCTCTACTGGTTCGGCTAAGATTACCGTTTCAGATGTCATCAGCTCTTTTACTGGAGTTGAATTTCCTGCACCTTCACCATTTCCGGTTCCTGGGCCTATTCCTAATGGTTTGGGAGGTCGCTTTGGCAAAAAAGAAGAGGAGAATATCTTCGTCTCGGACTTGGTGAATATTGAAAAGCTGACATTTACTGCCAATTCGGTCGGGAAATTTTCTTTGACAGAAGATTCCATCAAAATGTTCCGAAAAGCCGTTGAAAAACGAGGCTTTTCGCTGAAAGACCTCCGACAAGGGATTGATACAATCGAACAAGAGGTCAACACCTACGGGATTTTGGAAGACGAGAAAGGTAAATAATACCTAATGTCAAATAAAAGAAGGGTTACGTGGCTTGTTCGCGTGGCTCTTCTTTATTTTTTTCTGTAAGTTAATTGTTGGATAGTTCGTTTGGAGATGATTCTGCTGATTACAGAATAAAAAATAATTATTGAAAGAGCTATGCCGATAGCCAATACCTTTGTCGATCCTAGAATTTCCGCTAATCCGAGCAGCATCATTCCTATACCTCTGTCACTGCTAATTTCATAGATATAGCCTCGTTCTATATTGATAGCTAATTGATAGGTGTAAGCTGTAATCAAGCCAATCACCGCAATTGCCAATAATGGTTTACCTATAATGCGATACCACTTTTCAGGAAACTCTTGGTAGATAGGCTTATTGACCGGGTCATTTTTCAAGTATTGTATTATTTGAGCTTTGTTTCCTTGAGCATCAATTTCAACTTTGTTTTTTTCTCCATAATAGATAGTAAGTTTATTACTCTTAGAGTTTGACACGATCTTGCTGATATATCTGAATGCTGTTCCGGTTAAGGTAAAAGGAATAAAGCCCTTTCTTAATTGATCATGGATTTCATAGATTTTACTTTTCCTGGGGTTATTGTTATAAATGACTTGATCGTTAATTACGATGACTTTGTCATTGCCTTTTTCGTTAATCCAATATTTCATGGTGAAGTGGTACCGTTTAGTTTTCGATATTATTCCAAATGTAGCATTTTTATCTTTTGGCGAAAGCCTTTTATTGGACTTTACAGATGTTGATAGCAGCCATTATGTGTGCTTGAATTTGCATTTCCCGCAAGGAGGACAAAAAAAATTCTATTGCAAAAACAACAAGTTTAGCCAGCTGAACCCAATTTATAAACCATTGTTTGTAATTAGAAGTGGTGTTGTTTGATGCAGATCACTGATTCTTCCCTGATTTTTATTTTCTTTTGTAAGGCATTTGAAGAAATAGATCAATATCATAACTGAAAGATTACCAATGAACAGATTACAGTACGAGACGAGTCCATATTTATTGCAGCATGCTCATAATCCGGTAGACTGGTATGCTTGGAAACCAGAGGCATTTGAGCGGGCCAAGGCCGAAAACAAGCCGATTTTGGTAAGTATTGGTTACTCCACCTGTCATTGGTGTCATGTAATGGAGAGAGAGTCGTTTGAGGATCAATTTACGGCTGATTATATGAATAAGCATTTTATCAATATCAAGGTAGACCGCGAAGAACGCCCGGATATTGATCAGATTTATATGGAGGCTTGTCAGCTCATTTCTGGATCGGGGGGCTGGCCGCTAAATTGTTTCTTGACTCCGGATGGGCGGCCATTTTATGCGGGTACGTATTATCCGCCGCGCCCTGTTCATAATCGTCCTTCCTGGCAACAAATCATGGAGCATTTGATAGATGCTTATGAAAATCGCCCTCAGGAAGTCGAAGCACAGGCCAATCAGTTGATGGACATGATTGGGCGATCATCGAGTAATTTTTTGAAAGAGCCAACGATACAGCTAACTGCCAAAAATGAACTTCGGGAATTTTATGATCAGATTTTTCACAATTTGATGCGCCGGTTGGATACAGAAGATGGTGGATTTGGTGGTGCCCCAAAATTTCCGGCAACCTTTGCGCTCAATTTTCTAATGGAGTATTACTACTTCACCAAGGAACCGAGAGCATTGGAGGCGGTGACTTTTTCGGTTGAGAAGATGATTCGCGGTGGTATCTATGATCAGATTGGAGGCGGTTTTGCCCGGTATGCAACGGATAAAGCTTGGCTGGTTCCGCATTTTGAAAAGATGCTATATGATAATGCCCTATTGGTAAAATTACTATCGCAATTATATAAACTTACTAGAAAAGACCTTTACAAAACGACGATCGAAGAGACTTTGACTTTCGTCAAACGCGAGATGACGAGCAAAGAAGGAGGTTTTTATGCGGCATTGGATGCCGACTCTGAAGGCGTGGAAGGTAAGTTTTATGTTTGGCAAAAGCCGGAGTTAGAAGCTTTGTTGGAAGAAGATGAACAATGGATACTTGATTTTTATGGGGTGAGTCTGGCCGGTAATTGGGAAGGAAACAACATTTTCTGGCGGCAAAAATCTTTGTCAGATTTTGCGAAAGCAAGACAATTAGATGAGTCTGCTTTGCGAGGGCAATTACCTGAGATACAGGCTAAGTTGCTGGAATACAGAGCCCAAAGAGTAAGACCTGGCACGGACGACAAAATCTTGTTGGACTGGAATGCGATGCAATGCAGCGCATATGCACAGGCTTTTCAAGCGACCGGACAGCAAGGATATAAAGAAGAAGCGATCAACAATTTGCAGTTTTTATTGACCCATTTTGCGAAAGCTGGAGAGGAAGGCTTGTACCACACCTATAAAAATGGTCAGGCCCAGTATGATGCCTTTTTGGACGATTATGCCAACTTAATTACAGCTTTGTTAGATGTGTACGAAATAAGTTTTGACGAAGCATATTTGGAAAAAGCTCAAGCCTATATTGAGTATGTTATCAAATATTTTCTTGATACAGAATCAAATTTGTTTTATTTTACGTCAGCAGAACAGCAGGATATTATCCTTAGAAAGCAAGAAGTATACGATTCGGCGGTTCCTTCCGGAAATGCGACCATGGTTCATAATCTGTGGAAAGCGAGTATTATTTTCGGTAAAAACGACTATCAGGAACTAGCTATTAATATGTTAAAGCGGCTACAGGAGACGATTGGCAAATATCCGTCTTCATTTGGTGTTTGGGCTAGTGCGATGCGTTATTTGACGTTTCCGTATAGCGAAATTGCAGTAATAGGGGAGCAGTCACTTGAAAAGGCTTTGCAACTCGGAAAACAATACATGCCCAATGCTTTAATCATGCAATCTGCTTCATCTAAGCAGGAATATCCGCTATTGGCCGACAAAACGGCGGCAAACGGGAAGAATATTTTTGTATGTAAAAACTACAGCTGTCAACTTCCCGTTGAATCTATTAAAGAAGCACTACAACTCGTCGAACCAACCACTAATTAGTATGTATTATTATTAAATCTAAGATTTATGAAGCAGTCCATTACTGTTTTTTGTTTGTTGTTTTTTGGAATTGGATGGGTGTCTGCTCAGCAACCGGCACAGTATACCTTATATATGTTTAACCAGATGAATTACAATCCGGGTTATGCCGGTTTTGATAATTCGATTAGTTTGACGGGAGTATATCGAAAGCAATGGGCTGGGCTGGAAGGAAGCCCTACGACGCAGGCATTGAATGTCAATCTTCCGATAAACTATACAAGTGGTGGATTCGGGTTGATGCTTGAAAACGATATTTTGGGTGCAGAGCAGCATACTTCGGTGATGGCGGCATATAATTACCAGCTATACCTTGAAAATGGTATTTTGTCGATGGGAATAGCTGGTGGTATTGTACAGAAGTCGTTGGATGGACAAGCCATCAGGACACCGGACGGTATTTATACTGAGCCAGGATCGATTGATCATCAAGATCCGATACTACCATTAAATAAAGAATCTACTTCTGTTTCTACTTTTAGTGCGGGGGTGTATTATGAGTCAGAAGCTTTTGAAGCTGGCTTTGCTGTGCACAATCTGACTGAGCCAGAAGCAGACTTTAGTACCATTAATTTGTCAACGGTCAGACATTATATATTAAATGTAGGAACCAGTTTTGAAATAGGGCGAAATGTATTGCTAATGCCTTCTGCATTGGTACGTTCGGATGTAACGCAGACGCAGGCGGAAGTTTCTTTATTGGCACGATTTAACGAGCGTTTTTTAGCAGGAACTTCCTTCAGAGGGTATAATGCGAATAGTATAGATGCCGTGTCGATTATTGCCGGTTTTAAGTTGGGGGAAAATATTTCGATGGCCTATGCTTATGATGTAACCTTATCCGGCATTAGTGCAGTAAGTAATGGGACACATGAAATCATGGTCAACTACAATTTGAACAAGCCAATCGGGAAAGGGAAGCCACCAAAAATTATTTATAACCCTCGATCATTATAAAAAATCAAAAAAAATTCTTTTCTTGCAGAATAAAGGCGAGAAACTCGCCGTTTAGCTATTGTTACTCTTTTTAACACTTCGTGCTTATCTGAATTTACTACTCCTCAAAACGTGCAAAGGGCTCCTGTTAGGGAAGCTTTGTACTTCACCCTTATTCAAGTCATTACTCATTATTATTTGAAGATTACAGGGCATGACAGGAATGTCATTAAAAACATGAATTAACTATAAGTTATTGATATATAGTTTTTTGTATGTTTATTTGTGAGTCTGTAGCTATTAAGGCAAAATCTGTCAGATAGAAGCAGTTAACGATGAAAAACAAAAGGCTAATTTTTGATAAGTTTTTTAAAGAACCTATATTTACGTTCGCTTAAAAGATCATACTTAATCTGAAGGAAAACTCGGGTGTTAACATGAAAAGATTATTTCAAATTTCGCTGTTACTAGCAGTGCTGGTAACCATTGCATCATGCGGAAGACGTCAAAGTGGCCAGTTAACTGGTGTATTAGACCGTCCAGCATGGAAAGGTATTAATCCTTATGGTATGGTATATGTTCCTTCCGGAACAGTACATATCGGTCCAAGTGACCAAGACGTGAGCAACACGTTCGTTCAGCGCCAGAAAGCTATCTCTATCCAAGGTTTTTATATGGATGACACGGAGATTACGAATAACGAGTATCGCCAATTCGTATACTGGGTAAGAGATTCTATCGCTCACACTTATCTGGAGCATTTTATGGATGAAGACGAGGACTCTGATTTTGACGAGCCAAGAATCGATTGGGAATATGAAATCGATTGGGAAGACGAGCTTCTTGAAGAATTATTCTATCAGGGAGACGACGTTTTAGCTGGCCGTCGCGAAATCGATGTCAACAATCTCGTATTCGAATATGAATGGTTTGATTGGCAGAAAGCTGCTCACGACAAGGGCAATTCTCCACGAAACACATTCATTTCCAGAAGAAAAGTTAATGTATATCCTGATACATTGGTGTGGGTACGTGACTATGCTTATTCTTACAATGAGCCTATGACACGTAACTATTTCTGGCACCCTGCTTTCGATGACTATCCTGTAGTAGGTGTAGATTGGCACATGGCTAACGCATTTAGTTACTGGAGAACAAAGCTTTGGAATGCTTACGAAGGTGGTGTTATCTCTGAAGATTTCCGTCTGCCAACAGAGCACGAATGGGAATATGCTTCCAGAGGTGGTAGAGACTTAGCGCCATTCCCATGGGGTGGTTACTATACAAGAAATGCCAAAGGTTGTTTGTTGGCTAACTTTAAGCCAGGCCGTGGTGATTATCCGGAAGATGGTGGACTTTACACTGTAAAGGCAGATGCTTACTTCCCGAATGACTATGGTTTGTACAACATGTCTGGTAATGTAGCAGAATGGACTTCTTCTGCATACTACGAGAATGCTTACTCATTCATCCATGATTTGAATCCTGATATCCGCTACGATGCGAAGGATGATGATCCGGAGGCTGACAAGCGTAAAGTAACCAGAGGTGGTTCTTGGAAAGATGTAAGCCACTTCTTGCAGACTGGTTCTCGTCACTACGAATTCCAGGATACAACAAAATCTTATATTGGTTTCCGTTGTGTATTGACCTTCCTTGGTCGTTCTGTCAACGATTTCTAAGAAACCAACTACAAACAATTAAGGGTATTGCACAGCAATATCCTTAATTGTTTTAATTCTGTATCAAACAAGTATTCAACGAAAATCCACTTGCATCTCCTCTCCTTTATCTGTTTTTCACCTTTTAAAGAAATATATGGAATAACCAAAGTCCCAGGCTTTGGTGAGGTAGTTATTGTAAGGGAGCGTTTAAGAGCAATATGGTAGCGGAATGGCCTTGATGATGTACTGTTTTTATGAATATGCAAGAAACTCGAAATAAATAGACGAGATTAAGCAAGGAATAAAAGCAGGAAAAATTACATAAAAGGCTTATTTCCAATGCTAAAAAGAACAGGTCAAAAAAAATTATAGAAAAAAAATATTCGGACTGTTACTTTTTGTTTGGCCTGCATTATGATGTTGGGTTAAAGAAAGCCCAACATGGTGAATCAACATTAAATAACTGAAAAACAAGATTATCAAATGAGTTTCGTAAAGTCAAAAGGATTCAAATATGCAAAGAACCTGCTAATTGGTGTAGGTGCCGCAATCGTATTGATGGGAGCCCTTTTCAAGTTGGAAAGCTGGCCAGGTGCATCTGAAATGCTTATCGTAGGTCTTTCTGTAGAGGCATTAATTTTCCTTTTCCTTGGTATTATCGGTCCTGAAAAAGATTACTACTGGGAGAAATTGTACCCAGGTTTGGACAAATACAACTCTAATATCGCTCCATTGACTGCAGGTGATGCAGGTCCAGCACAGCAGCCAGGTTTGAATGGCGAAGTAGTTGAGCAACAACTAGGAGGTATGTTGACTGAGCTGCAGACAATGTCTAAGAGCCTTTCTTCTTTGAAAGCACTTCAGGAAGTAGACTTCTCTGGTACTAGCGATCAGATTCGTTCTATGAACAATTTCTACGCTAAGTTGAATGAAGCAATGGCTGATTTGACAGATTCTTTGGAAGACACTAAAGAATACAAAGATCAGTTGTCTGCGTTGAACAAAAACATCAGCTCATTGAACAATGTATATGGTTCATTGAACTCTGTTTATGGCAACGTAATCTCTGCGATGTCCAACGTTAAGAATAGCTAATCAGGTATTCTTGTATTGAGCGTATTGTGTGTGCCTGAGGCGCACGAAGAAAACATTTTAATTAATTAAAAAGAAGAATAAGCTATGTCCATACCTAAGGAACCGCGGCAGCTGATGATCAACCTGATGTACTTGGTACTGACGGCGCTTCTTGCACTGAACGTATCCGCAGAGGTGATGAATGCTTTCTTTACACTGGATTCTGGTAACAAAGAAAGTATCTCGACGGTTGATAACCAATTGGCTCAGACCGTGAAAGGGGTAAAAGACCTTTTGAGCGACGAATCAAAAAGAAAATATAAACCCGTAGAACCAGCAATTGATGCAGTTCGCTCTAAAATTGCTGAGTTTATTACTTATGTAGACGAATTAAGAGATCGTCTTATCGATGAGTCTGGAACTCCAGATGGTAAAGTAGATAAAAAGGACTATACCGTAAGCTACGGTAAAACAGTTCCTAAAGGAAAGAAAAACAAAGATATCACTACACGTATTCTTGTGAATGATGGTGTAGGTGAAGAATTGAAAAAGAAGATCATCGAAACAAAAGATGATATTCTTAAAACGTATACCGATTTGCTACAGACGTACGGTGATACATTCGGCTTAAAGCAGCCAGAAGTTGATCAGCGTATTGAAGCTATGGCTTCGAACCTAGCTTTCGGTATTGATGATGAAACATGGAAAACGACAGAAAAAGAAAGCTGGTCTGACTTTAAATTCCGTCAGATGCCTTTGGCTGCAGTTCTACCTTTGATGTCTCAGATGCAGTCTAATGCAAAAAGTTCTGAAGCTGCTTTGATCAATGCAATGGCAGAATTGACAGGTGGTCGTGTAATCGAATTTGACCAGTTCTTCCCAGTGGTACAGGCTAAGAAAGCCTATGTGATCAGAGGGGAACCTTTTGAAGCTAAGATTTCTGTAGGTACTTATAGTTCTCAAATCCAGCCAGAAAACATTTCGCTTTACGCGAATGGTAATCGTTTGACGGTAGGTGAAGACGGTACTGCGGAATATACAACAAATACATCTTCTATTGGACCTCAGTCTATCAGTTTGAAAGCAGAGGTAACCAACCCACTTACTGGAGAGGTATCGAAAGGAGAAGCGACTTACGATTATGAAGTAGGTTTGCGCTCTGTTACAGTATCAGCTGATAAAATGAACGTATTCTATATTGGTGTACCAAATCCAGTTTCTGTTGCAGCGGCAGGTGTTCCTACTAGTTCTCTTCGCGTCGGCATGAGTGGCGGTGGCGGAAGCATTAAGCGTAGCGGAAGTGGTTATGTGGTAAATGTAGAAAAGCCAGGTGAAGCAAAAATTACTGTTAGCGGTGAAGGTATGGCAGCACAGTCATTCCCATTCCGTGTGAAGCGTATTCCTGACCCAGTTGCTCGTTTGAGTAAGAGCTCAGGTGGTGCAATGGGTAACGGTACTTTCAAAGCTCAAAAGGGTGTAGTTGCGATTTTGGATAACTTTGATTTTGATGCAAGATGCCAAATTCAAGGATTTACTTTGGCATACGTAGCAAAGCGCCAAGACCCGGTTGAATCTATCAACAGTGGAGGTACTTACAATGAGAAGTCGAGACGTCTGGTGAACCAAGCAAAGCCAGGTGATATTTACTACTTTGATAATGTAAAAGCAAGATGCCCAGGGGATAAGGTCGGTCGTCCGATTAACCCAATGGTATTTAAGATTAAATAAAATATTGATGTTAAAGTGTAATAGTGTGCTTGTTTATTCCGTTAAATGAGTGCACTTTTACACTTTAGATATACTACACATTAATCTAAATTTTTTATAAGTCATGAAGATCGCTCTGAAACTGCTAGCTCTAGTATTGTTAGTGCTTGGAACAGCACAAATCAATTCAGTGGCTGCACAAACTCCTAATGACATTATCTTAACGGATCCGGATGACAATGCCGATAATTCCAACCGCCCGCTTGATGACGTAGTCGAAAGCAATACGATTGGAAAAAAGCGTGTTCTCCCTTATGATAACGTTCGTGAAGCTGATATTTTCTGGAAAAAGAAAATCTGGCGCGTAATCGATATCCGTGAGAAAATGAACTTGCCTTTTGCTTACCCAGAACGTCCGTTTTTCTCTATCCTTATGGATGCGGCTAAAACAGGTGAAATCAAGGCCTACAGTACAGAAAATGACAAGTTTAGTATTGAACTAACTCCAGACGAAGTAGCTTCTATGGGTGCTAGTGTCGATACCATTACTACACTTGATCCTGAAACTTACGAAGAAACTTTCCAAGTTGTACGTAACGAAGTTAACCCAGAAGATGTTAAGCGTTTCCGCTTAAAAGAAATCTGGTTCTTCGATGAAGAAACTTCTACTCTTCAAGTTCGTATCCTTGGTATTGCTCCACTTATTGATGTTAAAGACGACAACGGTAATTTCCGCTACGAGAAGCCTATGTTCTGGATTTATTATCCAGAAGCTAGAGAAATGCTTGCTAAACAACAAGTGTTCAACATCTTCAACGATTCTGCTCCAATGACTTGGGAAGATTTGTTGGAAATGCGTTTCTTCTCCAGCTACATTTACAAAGAGTCTAATGTATTTGACCGTCGTTTGCAAGAATATCTCTCTGGGGTTGATCTACTGCTCGAAGCAGATAAGATCCGCAAAGAAATATTCAATTTTGAGCACGATTTGTGGTCATATTAATAACGATGTAGTGTAGCAGTTTCTTCAGCTATGCAGCTAAAAGGCCGTGAAGTATTCGCTTCATGGCCTTTTTCATTGCATATACTCCCAGGCTGTCTGGTAAGCGTTTTGCTTTTCGCAATAGGTCAGAAATGCATCGTAAAACGGATGACTTCCAATAGTCGCGCTATCGCCTACAATTACCAACTGCTTTCTTGCTCTGGTCATCGCTACATTCATTCGGCGGGTATCTCCCAAAAAGCCAATCTCTGATTTGCCGTTAGAGCGAACTAACGATATATAGATCACATCTTTTTCTTGGCCCTGAAACCCATCAATCGTATTGACTGAAATGGGTAGATTTTCCAACTTGGGATCTTCCTGAACCGTTTGCTTAATATGGGTTACTTGTTCTCGGTAAGGTGAAATAATGGCAATAGAAGGTAGTTCTCGACCTTCATAATCATCAACCAACTGATAAAGGTGTTCACAAAGAATCTGGAACTCATCTGGATTGTACCGACTTTTAAAAGCTTCCTGAATTTTTTCTTCAAATCCACAACCTGCCGTATCAATAAAAACTAATGGTTGATTGTGTATCGTTTCCAAACGGTGGTTTTTGACCGTCTCATCTGCTTGAAGTCTATTGTCATAAAATTGCTCGTTGGAAAAGCCCATGATCATCTCATGCATTCGATACTGCA
>JALEHC010000468.1 GCA_022763215.1 Saprospiraceae bacterium | reverse complement strand
TGGCCGTTTCTTTGTCTTTCGACAAATGCACATGTTGTCTGCTTTGTTTTTGCAGCCCTTTTTCCATGATCGAATGCAGGAATTTTCGAGCAGTCCCATGAAAAAGAACAACAGGCGGCTCTTCGGGCTGAAAGCCCAAATCGACCGTAATGGAATGGCCTTGGTTAGCTCTTATTTTGGTGCCATCGCTTGAAAAAGCGAAGCGCTTCTTGCTATTATTGGCAACTACATCTTCCAATTCTACATGGTCTATTTTTTGGCCTTTGGCCTGCATTTTTTCAAGTAGTTCTTCTACCGATACCCAGCCCTCTGCATCCATTTCTACACCAAGTACGTCAGGCTGATGTCTCAGTACAAGACTGAGGAATTTGCTCAGATTTCTAATCTTCATAAGGTTGTTTTTGGTTTTCAACCTCATGATGGTTTTAAAAGTTCCTTACTCGTTTCTTAAAGAGTTAGCTGGATTACTCCAAGCCACCTTCAAACTTTGAAAGCTCACCGTTGCAAAAGCAATCAAAATCGCAAAAATACCTGCCAATAAGAATAGCCACCAAGGCATTTCTACCCGATAAGCAAAGTTTTGCAACCACTCTTTCATAACCAAATACGAGATGGGTACTGCCACTACAAAAGCTAACAAAACCATCCGTAAAAAGTCTTTTGATAATAACTGGACGATACTCCAAGTCGATGCGCCTAATACTTTACGGATACCAATTTCTTTAGTTCTCAGGAAAGTCATATAGGAAGCAAGACCAAATAGCCCCATACAGGCAATCAAAATCGTAAGGATAGTGAAAAAAGAAAGGATGTTCCCAAAACGACGATCGGCTGCGTATAACTGTGCAAATCGCTCATCCAAAAATTCATAATAAAAGGTATTACCCGGAAACATGCCTTTGTAAGTCGACTCAATATAAGCCAGACTTTCCTCTATATTTCCAGCCTCTATCCGAAGAGAAATCAGATGACTATTATCATAAAATGGAAAGAAAATAATTGGCTCAATAACATGATGAAGGGACAATTGATGAAAATTGGGCATCACACCAATAATTTCCCAGTTTTTTCCACCCATAAAGAGTTGCTTACCGAGTGCTTCATTTGCTGACAAGCCAAACATTTTGGCTGCCTCTTCATTCACAACTACTTTGTCGAGATTTTGGAAATCATAGCTATGGTCTTCCTTTCGGAAAAACCGACCTTCCAAGGGCTCCAAGCCATAGGTAGTCGCGTAGTTATAATCGACATTCAGAAAATTACTGGTGTATGTTTGTCCCTCTTCTTCTCCTGCTTTTCGAATCTGAAATATGCGCCCCATCCGATCACCAGGTGCGCGGCTGGAAGTCGCTGCCATTTTGATACTTGGATGTCGGTTGAGTTCTGTCTTCAAGGTATTCATTCGATCTATGAAGGTTGAGTCAAAACCACTCAATTCAGGCGGATTAACCGTTACGATTTGATCGATATTCAAGCCCAAGTCTTGTTTATTCATGTATGCAATTTGGCGGGAAACCAGCCAGGTAGCCGTAATCAGTGCAATGGATACCGTAAACTGAAATATGACCAGCGCTTTGCGCAAATTACCACTGCCTACTTTTTTTGAAAATACACCTTTCAACACCGCCGAAATCCGCGTCGAGGATAACAACCACGCAGGATAAGCTCCCGATAGCAAAATACCTCCACCTATCAAGGCCAGCAGTGCTAATAATAGATAAATGTTGAGATGATGCCCCTGAAAAAAGCTAAATGCACTTGCTTCGATATCAAAGTTTTGGGCAAACCAAGGCGTCAATATTTGAACAACCACCAAAGCCAATCCCAAACTCAGTACATTCACCAAAGTCGCTTCCATAAAAAACTGTCGCATCAATTGAAAACGGGTGGCCCCAACGACCTTCCGCACACCAACTTCTCGGCTCCGCTCAATAGCTCGTACAGAACTCAAATTCACATAATTGATCCAGGCAATGATCAATATAAAAAAGGCAATGATGAGCAAAGACCATACGGCCCGGCCATTGGCCACTTGCCCGATTTCATATTCCAACTCATTGGAGTACAAGTGAGCATCTGAAAGTGCTTGCAAAGTGAATACTTCCTTACTACCAGATACTTCCGTTCCACGAAAGTGGCGATCACTAAAGTCTTCGAGCTTACGCTCAAATGCCTGTGGATCAACGCCATCTTCCAATACCAAATAATGGTAAAAATCAGACCAGGTCCAGCTATTCCCAGCACCTTCGCCCCAATAGCGAATAGTCGTCGAATAACTCGCTAGAATATCAAACTGCAAAATAGAATTAGTAGGAACATCCTGACAAACGCCTACGACTCGAAAGGGATCTTCGTAGCGATCAACCATCAACTCCTCTCCTATTATGGCTTGGTAATTGTTTTTGTACTTCGGAAAATATCGATCTGCCAGTGATTTGGTAAGTACAATTTGGTTGGGTTCTTCTAAAATGACATTTGCTTCACTTGCCAATAGATCAAAATCAAACAC
>JALEHC010000467.1 GCA_022763215.1 Saprospiraceae bacterium | reverse complement strand
GTTCATACAGTCAGATTATTTAGCTGAGATCCGTTTTAAATTGTTCAAATTGCTTTTCCAAAAGTGTAAATACCTTTGGGCTACTTTCTGTTGCCACTTCGGTGTCGTCCAGTTGGAAAGCCCCCAAAAATCCGGCATCATCATTGAGCTCTTCATTTTTTCGGGTAATATTTCGGCCTTCTTCAAAGTCACTTAAGGTCATCTCCGTATCGATAATATCTGTTCCTTTTTCATCCTTTAAAGCGATAAAAATACTATGCTTCACGGCCAGATAATAATACCGATTGTCCTTTTCATAACCATAAACAAACAAGTCGATATGATCATTTTTCAGGAAAGTATTTTTATCAATTATAAAAGGCGACAGGTTTAGCGATTGCTGCACGTCTTTTTCGGAAGTAACGAGTATAATGGAGTTGCAATTTGCATAGTTGTCTTTGCGCTTCTTTTCATCGTCCTCATAAAGGCTCAAACTGGAATCGACCAAAGCATTAAGCGGCCCCATATCCATTTCGTAGATTTTTTCGGAATAGCGCGGATTGTCGATACTGATATTCCGTACCGTTAGCATCCGGTAGTCTGCGAGAAAGGCTGCTTCGCGCAAAACGATGGCCAGTGCTTGTTCTGTTTGCACGCAAGTGTTAGCGACCTCTTTTTCAGGTAAGTCCCGAAAGGTTCCTTTCAATTGCACCAAGAAGGCATTCGCTTTCGCTAAATGCGACTCAGGGTTGAGGAAGGTATCACAAAAGCGAATAAACTCTGGAATATAAAAATCAAATTGATTAGAGCGCGCCATTTGGTATAGTTCTCCCAGGTGTGCCAGAAAATCTTTTTGTAGAAGATTGTCTTTGGTCTGCGCCAAATCTTTAATCAATTTAGAAGGTCTTTTAATGGACTTACGTTTTCGGAATTCGTCCCAAATATCCGTTAATAGCAGGTAGTAAAGCACCATGCTAAGCACGATATGTGTACTGATGAGTTGTTCTAAACGCTCGCGGTTCGCTTCTTTCTTTTGCAATACGAGTCGCAATTGCGATCCAATTACCCAGGGAAAGTTTTTGATGACAATATCGATATAGGTACTGGAGTCGCGTTTGACTTCTTCGCCATCGATCACTTCCACCATTTGGCGATAAATGTCTTTATTGTACTTACACATTTCGTCGAGTGCAAGAACGATATACTTATTGAGTTTGAGTTCTTTATTGATATAGCTTTTCATGCCTGAAGGCAAACCCACTTCGCGATAATAGGGGAGGCGCCATTCGAGTACCTGTTCTTTGCCATCGTTGATATACAATCCCCAGGGCATATCACTGTCGTGCGATTCCTCTTTATTTTCGAGGACTTCAAGGCCTCTGAAAATTTCGATTGCAGGAGGATTTTTGAAATTCGTTTCCACAGTTGCTTTCGCAAATTCAAAAGCTAGTTTGATACTCCTTTTGTTGGCTAATGCCTTATAAAAAGCAGAAGCAAAACTCAGCGATTTGGAATCTTCTATCGGTACGCTGGTGGCAATGACGGCTTTGACGCCTTGTGCAAAAAGCTGCTGTACCTGTCCGCGTGTTGAGCAACCATTCAGGAAAACCAATTGCAGGCTTTTTTGCTCACCTAATAATTTGGCCAAGCCAGCCGACTGAGCATCGGCATCCTCTAGTTGGATTAGAGTATGGCCAGCATGGCCACCATAATGAAAAATTGCGATTTGATCAGGATAGGTAGAAAAGGTATTGATCAGGTCCTTGAGTTCGGTTGATTCCTCCCGTTCGACCTTGATAAATTCTCTAGATTCGAGTACCCGGAGTGCGTCTTTAATTTCACTACTCTCTTTTTTCAACAAGGGTAGGTGATCGTCTTGTTGATTGGCAAAGGCAGTATAAATAATGGGTTTGCTCATGGTGAAATATTCTTACTCGCTGTTTGACTTATTCTCATTTGCCGAATTTGTCTGCCAAATGGCGTGAAGGCAAAAGGCCAAGCCAAAATAAAGGATTCAAACTTTAAAATAACCGAAAATTATTTCATTTGGTAAAAAACAGGCTAATAAATCAATAGCCTCCCAAATTTGGAAACCATAAAACCGGAAAATCCGCTAAAAATTTTGTATTTTATAGATAACCAAAAGCAAAAAATATGACCATGACAAGGATATTGGAACCTGAATTGATGGATGACGAAAAGCAAGCTATTGCTTATAGTCAGGCTGATTTTGGAAGTTCCAATCAGCGATTCCTAGACTATATACTGAAAGATTATTCCGGCCCATTAGAACGCGTTATTGACTTGGGCTGCGGCCCAGGCGATATTGATATCGCTTTCGCGAAAGCTGCTCCAGACACTCATATTTTGGCAGTAGACGGAGCAGATGTAATGATCAAGTTGGCTCGTGAAAATGTGGCTCAGGCAGGTTTACAAAACCAGATTCAGTTGCGGGAAACCAAAATCCCGGGCCTAACAATAGACGAAAGAAAACCAGATTTAATCATTTCTAAGGACTTGCTACACCACCTACCTAATCCGATGATTTTGTGGGAAGAAGTCGAGCGATTGGCAGGCCCGGAGACTTATATCTATGTGATGGACTTGATTAGGCCAGCATCTGAAGAAATTGCTAAAGAAATGGTCGAAAGGGTATGCGGTAACGAGGCAGAGGTACTGAAAAGAGACTTTTTCAACTCTTTATTGGCTGCTTTTACGATAGAAGAAGTGAGTGAACAACTCAGTAAAACCAATTTGAAACACATGATACAATATATCGGCGAGCGGCATTTTATCGTAAAATGCCAGATGGACATTGCCTAAAAAATGAGCATTGCTCAGTTCCAAGATGTCGGAACTGAGCAATTTATTTTTAACCTTTGATTGCAGCAATACCTGGAAGTTCTTTCCCTTCCAAAAATTCGAGCATCGCGCCACCACCAGTTGATACATAACTTACTTTCTCAGCAAGGCCAGCTTTGTTAATCGCCGCCACAGAGTCACCACCACCAATCAAGGAGAATGCTCCCTGCTCTTGAGTTGCCTCAGCCACTACATTAGCAATTGTATTGGTACCATTAGCAAAGTTGCTCATTTCAAAAACACCCATTGGCCCATTCCAAAGAATTGACTTAGATTGTTTTACGACTTCACTGAACGCAGCTCTGGCTTTTTCACCAATGTCTAATCCCATCCAGCCATCTTCGATGGCATTGCTGTCCACTACTTTGATCTGAGCTTCATTGGAGAATGCATCTGCAACTACCGAATCTTCTGGTAGGTAGATGTTTACGCCTTTGTCTTTGGCTTTTTGGATAAGCTTGAGTGCTAGTTCTTGCTTGTCTTCCTCAACAAGCGAGTTACCGATTTGACCACCTTGTGCTTTGAGGAAAGTGTAAGCCATACCACCACCAATGAGTAGATTATCGACAAATTCGATTAGTCTTTCGAGTAGTAGAATTTTATCAGACACCTTCGCTCCACCGATGATAGCTGTAAGTGGTCGCTCAGGGTTATTGAGTACTTTATTCGCGTTTTTGATTTCGTTTTCCATCAAAAAGCCGAATGCTTTTTCCTCATCTTTGAAGAACTGCGCTACGGTTGTTGTGGAAGCGTGCGCACGGTGAGCTGATCCGAAAGCATCGTTGACATAATAGTCCGCTAGTTCCGCCAATTGTTTGGCGAAAGCCTCCTCACCTTTTTTCTCGCCTTTGTTGAAGCGCGTATTTTCCAAGATCAATACTTCGGTTGGTTTTAGAGAAGCTGCGAGTTCAGCTGCTTTATCACCAACGGTTTCTTCACAGAACTTTACATAAACGCCCAACAATTTGGACAGGTGGTCCACGACATGCTTGAGCGTAAATCGTTCGACATCAATACTTCCGTCTTCTTTTAGTTTTTTAGAGGGGCGTCCGAGGTGAGACATCAGGATTGCAGCTCCGCCATTGCTGATAATATGCTGAATCGTAGGCAATGCGGCGCGGATGCGCGTATCATCCGTGATGTTATAATCTTTATCGAGTGGCACATTAAAATCAACGCGAACGAGGACTTTTTTGCCATTTAAATCAAGATTCATGGTGTTTTGAATTTGGAAGAGTTGTAAAAAGAAAGGGTTGTACTGTGAAAATGCAGTACAACCCTTATATGGAAAGACAGCTTATCTGTTTGCGATCATGTGTGCAAGGTCTGCCAAACGAGCAGAATATCCTGCTTCGTTATCGTACCAGCTAACCACTTTTACAAAATTACCATTTGTAACCTCTGTCATCAATGAATCGAAGATAGAAGAGTGTGGGTTGCGAACGATATCGCTAGAAACCAAAGGATCAGTAGCATACTGAAGGATACCTTTCATTGGGCCTTCTGCCATTTCCTTGAATTTAGCGTTTATTTCTTCAACAGTAGTTGATTTACCAACTACGACGTTCAATTCGATCATAGAACCTGTTACAACAGGAACACGAACTGCGATAGCCGACAATTTACCAGACAAAGCAGGAATTACCTTACCTGTTGCAACTGCAGCACCTGTGCTTGTAGGTACGATATTGAATGCAGCAGCACGAGCACGGCGAAGATCGCTATGCGGTGCATCTTGGATATTCTGGTCGGCAGTATATGCGTGAGTAGTCGTCATCGAACCAACTTCGATACCCCAGTTGTCGTTCAAAATTTTAGCGACAGGAGACAAGCAGTTCGTTGTACAAGATGCATTAGAGAAAACGTTGTTGGAAGGATCCAACTCATCGTCGTTTACACCCAATACGATTGTTTGTACACCACCACCTTTAGCAGGAGCAGAGATAACAACATCTTTTGCACCAGCAGTGATGTGCATACTTGCTTTTTCCTTTGTACGGAAAACCCCAGTACATTCCAAAACCAGGTCACAACCAAGTTCAGCCCAAGGTAGGTTTTCCGGATTGCGCTCTGCATAAGCATGGATAGACTTGCCATTCACGATGATGGCATCATCAGTAGCCTCCACAGTACCTTCAAAGGCACCCTGTGCAGAATCATACTTTAGCAAGTGAGCCAGTGTTTGATTGTCTGTAAGGTCATTGATAGCAACCACTTCTACTTCTGGGTTTTGAAGCAGGTTGCGGAAGGTAAGACGGCCGATACGACCAAAACCGTTGATTGCAATTTTTTTTGACATGGTTTGAAATCTATTTTGTTTTCAAAATGCAAGAATAATACCTATTGAGAACTGCGCAAAATGTTGGCAGTCATTGATCGGTATTTTAGCTTTTTTGACTGTTAGCCAGCCATTAAATGCAGCGCAAATATAGCATAAATCCGATCACATTTGTACTTAGTGTAAAAATAACAATAATTTGAATGATTGAGTTTTATACCCTCAGATTTCTATTTTACACTTTCGTGAAATCGCACAGAAAGTTTTTTCCAATTTGGAGAACCAAAAGAAAAATACGCTTGTTATTAGCGTACTTTCTGCCTTCTGTGAGCAGTGCAAACAAATGTAAAAAAAAGTTTCTTACTAATTTTTTGATTTGTTGAGAAACATTATATATTTGCAACGCCTTTGGAAAAAGGTAATAGTTTATTTACAAAAACTTAACAAGTGGCCCGTTCGTCTAGGGGTTAGGACGCAGGATTTTCATTCCTGAAACACGGGTTCGATTCCCGTACGGGCTGCCACTTTTTTGTGAAAAAACTCATCCTTCTTGAAGGCCCGTTCGTCTAGGGGTTAGGACGCAGGATTTTCATTCCTGAAACACGGGTTCGATTCCCGTACGGGCTGCAAAAGCTCACTTGCCAATTGTGCAGGTGAGCTTTTTTCTTTCCCTCCTGTTCCTTTTCTGCCTATCTTCGTTACACAACTGATTATTTGTCATAAATTACCTCTATGAAAGCCTTTTCTTACTTGCTTCTTTTTTCTTTCCTACTCTGGAGCTGTCAGACAGAAAAAGATGACGCACAAATTATCGGCAACTGGCAAGGCGTTGCCTGGGCAGTCGATGGCCAGCTTTCTGATCGCGATGTCTCTAGCGTTCAGTTTAATTTTGAAACAGATGGCACCTACAGCGCTCAATTTGGCAGCCAGCTTGAAGAAGGAAAGTTTCGCCTTGCAGGCGATCAACTTTTTACCACTGCTGAGGGCATGAAGGAAAAAATGGTCCGTCTTTCCAAAGTCACTCCTGATACCATTGTCATGGACATGAACCGACAAGGGGTAGCAGAGGAGCTGACCCTGGTTAAAAAATAATATCCTAAACGTCCTGGCAGCGACGCTGTCAGGCTCAACCTTGATTCCGCTAAGGCCGTTTTTATATCAAATACGTGTTTAAACATTTAAATTTAATCAACATGAAAAACGGTTTTACAACATTATTTTTATTCACCTTTTTGATGGTCACTTCCTTTGGCCTTCGTGCCCAAGAAAAAGATCCTACTCAACTCATTAATGAAATGGAGGCCGCCATGGGCGGCTGGAATAAGCTGTATGCACTTCAGGATGTGGAGTTTCATTACGATTATGCTTATCCGGGACAAGGACTTAAAGACGTTTCGACCGAGCGTTATATTTTTGAGGGTGAGCATAGTTGGGCCAAATACACGCGCCATCAGATCAATGTCATGAAAGAGACAGAAGGTACTGTGGTTCAATGCTATAATGGGAAAGGTGCCGAAGTCGCCTTGAATGGCAAAAAGATCGAACAGCCAGAAGTGGTCGGAGGTGCGTATTTTTTGCGCAAAGCAAATTATTTCTGGTTTGTTATGATGTTTAAGCTCGATGATCCGGGAACCAGTCATCGTTATTTAGGCACCGAATCGCTGAATGGCATTGCCTATGACAAAGTAGCTGTTAGCTATGACGCAACGGTAACTGGCAAGGAACAAAATGATGCCTATGTATTGTATATCAATCCCAAAACCAAGTTGGTAGATCAGTTCTTATTTTCTTTGCCTGCGATGGGCGTCAACGAACCGGTACTGAAAATGCGTGTCGAGTACACTGAAATGCACGGTCTTCAGCTTCCGCTAAAACGCTATGCTTACCAGCCTGGCCCGGATGGCAAATACGGCGAAGCTTTCTTGGTGCAAACCTCCACTCAAGTGAAGTTTAATAATGGTTTTGAGGCGAAGGATTTAAGCCTGGATTAGATTTTGCGAAAGCAAAGGTAGAAGTACTTAAAAAGTTGTAAATTAGGATGTTGCCTGACTGGCAATGTCCTGATTTATTTTACTTAACCTACACATCATGAACCGACTGTTGTTTCTCTTTTTATTTTTCCCTGTTTTGATTTCTGCTCAAGAAGACGCTTACCGAGACTTTGATTTCTGGGTAGGCGAATGGAATGTGTACAAAATGGGAACGGATACCCTGGTAGGGAAAAGTAAGATCACCTCCATACTAAATGGCAAAGCCATACAAGAAAATTATAGCTCTACCCGCTCGGGCTTTGAAGGCACCAGCCTGAATAAATACAATGCCGAACACAATCAATGGGAGCAATTTTGGGTGGATAATACCGGATTGACCTTGCATATTCAGGGTAAACTTGAATCTGGCAGTATGCAGCTTAAAAACAGCACGAATTGGATTAGCTGGACGCCATTGGAAGACGGTAGTGTACGACAAACCTGGAAAATAAAAGACGAGAAAACGGGCCGTTGGAATACGGTTTTTGACGGGCAGTATCTCAAGCAACAAAAAAAAGCTGCTCCTGGACAGTAGGAGCAGCTTTCGGCAATTTTGGATCTATTACATTATGGACGTGAAAAATTTTCCTATCAAATAAATTAGCGGAAAAATAGTCATACATAAAAAAGCGACAATTTTCTGTTTGGCTACGCTTTTGTCGTTTTCCGCTTGAAAAGTATGATTGACGTTTACTTCGGGTTTGTTAAATGTGGCTTTAGTGTGCATAGGAGTTCATTTAGGGAGGAGGAGTGAAAGCCACCTTTTGGCGACTTTCTGCTGCTCTCCTGATTAGGCATTCAGGTTAATTTGTTTTTTGGGATTATGGCGAGGGAGCAACTGCCCTTCAGGCAGCCTTTCCCTCGCAAGCAGATCAATATTTCGAATTCTTTTGATCTGCTTTAAAACATCTAGAGAGTAGAGAAAACAAAATTGTCAACATTTGGTGTAGGGTTTTTTATTTGATAATAAGGAGTAATTTTGATTGTTAAAAGGCTGCCTTGCCCGAGAGCAAAGCAGCATCATTCATTAATCCTCCTATAATTACTCCTTATTACTTTTATGATTAGCCTTTCGGCAAATTTGTCATTTCAAAAAGCTGCCCGTTTATCCGACTACCCGAAGTAGCGGATAAACGTTTAGCTGATTACATAAGTCCTAGTAATATTTGTTTGTCCCCAAGGCACTCTTTTGTGCCTCTCACAGATACAAGCTATTCTCGATCTGTACATTACAAAGATGCAGGGTTTTGGTATGCAGCAACTCGACTATTGTTTCAAAAGGGTGGACTATTGTTCCAATCCCGAATTTCCTGCATTTTTAATGGAAAATCTTCTCTCAAATGCCCTGCAGTATTGGTTTTATGGTACTTGTGTTATGCCCAAAAAGAAAGCCACTGTCGAGCGACAGCGGCTTAAATGTGAATGCGTGTTTACTTACGTTTTAAAATGAGGATAATAGTTTGTCTTTTAAGGTCTGAAAATCGAGGGGTTTGACGATATAATCATCAGCTCCCAACTCGATGGCCAACTTTCGGTTGGCCTCATCGCCATAGGCGGTGATCATATAGACCATTAATTGTGTATGGTTTTCTCGAACTTGCTTCAATAATTCCAGGCCATTCATATTGGGCATATTGATATCAGAAAGTAAAAGCGTGATATCGCTAGCTTCTCCATCTTTGAGAAAATCAAGTGCTTCCTGCCCGGAATAAGCGAAGTAGAGTTCGATATCGCCACTTTTTACTTCTCTTCTGAAGCGTTGTTCAAATAAGCGTTTGATATGACGTTCGTCATCTACAACAAGAATTTTCATAATTTTTTATTGGTCTTTTGGTCTATTATTAAAGTCAGGAAAAATTTAATACCAAAAGTGGGCTACTGTTCCAAAATGGTGGATTATTGTTTCATCTTGCCGTTTGGGGTTGCTTAGCAAAGGGTAGGGTAATCTCAAATTCCGTAAATTCACCTGCTTCGCTTCTAAGTTGTAATGTACCACCGTGCTTATCGGTAATAATTTCCCGGCTAATAGATAGTCCCAGCCCTGTATTGCCTTCGCCAGATGGTTTGGTCGTAAAGAATGGCTGAAATATTCGTTCCTTTAGTTCGTCTGGAATGCCGGGGCCATTATCACGAATGTTTACGTGTACTCCCTTTTGGTCGCTTTTTGTCGTTATTTCAAGCGTAGGCGTATAGCTTCCGCTAAAACGCTCTTTATTTTTGGCGTGAATAGCATAACAAGCATTATTGAGAATATTCAGAAATACCCGACCAATATCAGCGGGTATTATATTGACCTCCGGAATATTTTTTTCATAGTTTTTGTGGATATGCATATTAAAATTGGGGTAGTTCGCTCGATACCCGTGGTAAGCCAGCTTTACATTTTCATCAATCAAAGTATTGATATTACTGGCTTGAAGTTGGTCTTCGGTTCCTCTGGCATGGTCGAGCATACTGCGAATAATGCGTGTTGCTCTTTGGCCATTAGCGTTGGTATCCTTTGCATTTTCCCGGATATCATCGAGTATATCCATCATCAGGTTCATTTGGTTGACCTCAATATGTGCTGCTTGAAGTCGAATGGCTTCCTCCAATTCATCGACTAATTCGACAGATATTTCTGAGAAGTTGGTAATAAAATTGAGTGGGTTTTTGATTTCGTGCGCTATTCCAGCGATCAACTGACCGAGTGTTGCATATTTGTCTTGAAGGAGGAGTTGCTCCTGTGCTGCCAGAAGCGCATCATTTTTTTTGCGTAAGTTTTCGTAAGCCTCTTCGAGTGCAGTGGCCTGGTTTTCCAACAATCCCGCATATTTGCTTTTTTCCTCGGCACGAATCTGTGCAATTTCCGCTTGACGGATCAACAAATTTCTTTCGATAAAATAATTTCTAAATAAATAAATCAGTAGCAATAACAAACCAATCGCTGCAATAAGCAGCAGGATTCGCCATGACCACATAGCTGAAGTGAGCTGTAAAAAAAGAGACTGCCCCCCGGCAACATTCATTTGGCTGTAGCCAAATACAACAAGCCCGGGTAGCCACAGCTTAAAAAGATAATTGGTAAAAATGTGCTTCATCGGGGGTGTGTTTTGGGTTATGAATGTTCAAACTTGTAGGCATGAACTAAACTTCCCTGCAAAGTTGCATCATTGTTCGATAAAGCGGGGGGAGTATTGTTTCAGAAAGGTGGACTATTGTTCCATCCGAATTGCCAACATACTCAAATCATCACTTGCAGACTGGTCGCCGCGAAATTTGTGTACTTCCGCAATGATCTGTTGTACAAGTTGCTGTGGTGGCGTACCTGCTTGTTGGCTCAAAAATGCTTCCAGTTGGCTTTCGCCAAACATATCTTCACCAGAACTAACGGCCTCCGTCAGGCCATCCGTAAATAACAAAAGCAAGTCTCCGACTTTGAATGGTATTTGCCGAAAGGCATAACTAACTTCTTCAGCTATGCCAAGTGCAAGGTGTTGTGCATCTTCCAGGCATTGGAGTTGCCCATTGGCATGTAGCAGATAAGGTGGGTTGTGCCCGGCACTACAATAGGTCAATTGCTGCTGTTCAAGATCGAGTATGGCATAAAAAACCGTCACAAACATGCCGGTTTCATTCTCTTGCCACAAAAGTTGATTGACTTTTTCCAGGCAAGCTTCCGGAGAATCCACCTGATGACCAATTGCCCGCAACAGGGTACGGCTGACAGCCATAAAAAGTGCGGCTGGCATACCTTTGCCCGAAACATCAGCCATCGTGAGAACGAGTCTGGAATCACGGAGCCAGAAAAAATCGTAGAAATCGCCGCCCACCTCTTTGGCCGGGGTCATGCTGCCATACAAACTAAATGGATGGCCGTCAGAAAAAGCTTCGAAATTAGTGGGAATGATGGACTGCTGAATATTTTGAGCGATCGAAAGTTCCTTTTGTAGAAACAACAATTGTTCTTTTTGTTGTTCGGCCTCTCTGACCCATTGTATTTCGCGTATTGCTTTTTGAATAGTTTGCTCGAGGTCTTCAAAATTAATGGGTTTGGTGACAAAGTCGTAAGCCCCCATATTCATAGCGGCCCGAATATTTTTGAGATCGCCATAAGCAGAAACAATAATCGTCTTTTGATAAAGGCCTTGTTGGTGAAGGTTTTGGAGGAATTCAAGGCCATCCATGACAGGCATATTAATGTCAGAAAGAATAAGGTCTATATCTGGATGCTTTTCGAGTTGTTGGAGGGCATGTTGGCCATTTTCTGCAAAAATAAATTCGAACTCTTCATTGCGAAGTCTTTTGCGAAACCGCTGCCGCATGAGACGTTCAAATTGAGGCTCATCATCAACTACTAAAATCTTAAGGCGCATATTTTCTCTCGACTTTGGAGGATAGATTATTTTTTCAAAGGTAAAGAAATAATAAATTCTGTAAAGGAGCCTGCTTCACTTTCTACCTGCAATTGGCCGCTATGTTCTTCCACAATTATTTTGTGGGTCATACTAAGTCCAAGGCCGGTATTTCCTTTTCCGGTAGGTTTGGTGGTAAAGAAAGGCGTAAAAATATCTTTTCGAATTTTTTCTGGTATCCCGGTGCCATTATCTCGAATTCGGATGACGATATTTTTGCCTTCTTGAGTTGTTTTTAGCGAAAGCTGTGGCTGATAAGTTATTCCTTCCTGCACTCTTTTTTCATTGGTAGCATAACAGGCATTATTGATGATATTGAGCAATGCTCGGCTAATTTGTTGCGGTATGACTTTAGTTAAAGGCAAATTTTCTTCCAAATCTTGCTGAATTTGTAGCTGAAAAGCGGCCTGATTGGAACGATAACCATGATAAGCCAGATTAGCACTATTGAGAAATAATTTGTTGAGGTCGGTAAGTTCAGGATGTACTTTATCGCTGCGAGCATGATCCATCATGGCATTGACAATTTCATCTGCTCGTTTGCCGTGAAAACTGATATCAACAGCATTTTGTTTAAGTTCATCGATCAGTTCCGTCATGTTTTCATAATCATCCTCTGAAATGTTGGTTTTTACCTCTTGCAAACTCTCTTCGAGTTCTTCTGTCATGGCGAGGCTTCCTTCAGAGAAGTTATTGACAAAATTGAGTGGATTTTTGATTTCATGAGCAATGCCGGCGGTAAGTTGACCCAATGCAGCTAGTTTGTCTTGTACCATCAATTGCTCTTGTAGTTGTGCTTTTTCTTCGGCTCGGCGTTTTTGGAGGCGATAATTATTCATTACCAAGCTAATCACCAAAATCACAGCAACAAAAATAATGATCAGGAAGGTATTGCGGATACGCTGATTTTTGAGTTTTTCTTCTGAATCTCTTAGCGCCTGTTCTTGTTGTTCAATTTCTCTTTCTCTTTTAAATTGTTCCAGTTCGAGTAATAATGCTTTGCGGCTAAGTAGTTCGTTTTTTTGAGTTAAGGTATCGAGTAGAGCGGCTTGCTGCTCTTTTTCCGCAACTGTTAGTTCCAGCGATGAAAGAACTTCCGCCTGTTCTTTTTTAATGCTGTCTTGAATAATCTGTGATTTTTCAAGGGCTTGTTGGTTATAGACACGTTCACTGCGCAGTTGATCGAGGTCTAATTCATTTTTTATGCGTTCATATTCTGCTTTTGCTTCCGCAAAACTGTTACTTTTCCCTCTCAGTTGATAGATATTCATAGAAAGTGATAAAGCTTGCAGTTGAGCTTCTTTTGAGTTCATTTTCTGAGCTGCTTCGATCGCTCGTTTGACGTATCGGCTTGATTTCCAGTACTTTTGTTTTGATTTGCTCAGTTGTGCAATCAGCATAGCACTTTGGTAGATGCCGGAAGCATAATTGATGTCTTTGCTCAGGTCATAAGCATCATCGAGATAATCCTCTGCATTATCGGGAGCACTACTCAGGTATTCTTCAGCCAGTTCGATTTGTAATTCGACTTTGGCAGTGCCGCTACTCTGTGCCAGTTGTTGTTGCAGCGAATCGGTTATTGACTGCTGCGCCAGGCTGGTTCCGGCTAGACAAAGAAACAGGAACAGGCATCCGCTGCTAAAAGAATTGATCATAACTGAAGGTTTGGAGTTCAAGAAGCAACAATATCGAAAAACTATTCTGATAATTTAAGCCTAGTCTGCAATTTGTCGAGCCCCAACCATATCTCCTTAAAAGCAGTTCGCCCCTGCCGGATATAAT
>JALEHC010000074.1 GCA_022763215.1 Saprospiraceae bacterium | reverse complement strand
TTCTGGCACCTAAGGACATATAACCGCAGCTTGAGTTCAACACGCTTCCCTTTTGGATATTTAGACTGTTTAGCGCATTTATATAATCAACATGCGAAAATGTTCCTGTATTTAATAAATAACCTCCCTCGGTAATTTTTAGAGCTGCATTTGTGATACTGAGGGCTAAGAATTCGCTTTGACTTTGATTAAAAAAAGAACCTCCCGTCAGAAAAATTCCGAATTTGAAATTATCGATATGCAATTCTCCATCATTGATAAAGGTTGTATTTTCATCCGCAAGAATACCGATATCGTCTCCATCTGTAATTTCAAGCACTCCAGTTGAATGATTTTTAAACGTTGAACTACCATAATCCATAACGATTCCATTTGAACTAATTCCTGAAACCGATTGAATCAAAATATTTCCATAATTGTCAAATTGGCTGTCGTCAACCATTCTTATACCCTTAGAATAATCATCTGTTATATTTTGTAGATTCAGCTCGCCATAATTATTAAACTGACTATCATATAATAAATAAAGTCCATCGCCGCTATCTTGCAAATTGAGTGAGCCTCCTGAAAATATATTGATAGTGCTATTGCGGATTGGTAAAGGGTTTTCATTATTGGAGATACTTACTGAACCATAAATATCGAGGGAGGCATTTCTATTATTCATACCAGTATCGTAAGATTCAATGATCGTATTTCCTCTAAGAATAGCTGTCGACCGATTAAAAAAACCGGTGGTTCCATTTCTTAATACAATATTCGTATTTACTCCTGCCGTAAAATGGCCGTAATTTCTAACCGCAGTATTACTTCCGGGTTGATCTATAAGCAGACCAGATTGCCCTCGCATCCGGAAAGTACAATTGCTTCGAATGTACATTCCAGAGCTTCCATTTATCATATTGATACTGCCATTGCCTTCATTGTGTACCGTTCCGTATTGACAATTAAGTCCATAATCATAGATTGCTGTTAGGTTGATCGTTCCATAATTTTCAAGCAAAGCACTGCTATCTGATAATTTGAAACCATCCCCATTTACATGGTTTACATTAAGAATTCCATTGTTTTGAAACGCCCCAGACAGTTCAATGCCATGTGCAACATTAGCATTTTGTATGCTCATCAAACCATCATTTACGATTCCTCCTGAGCTAGCTATATAAACGACTCCGTTGGCTGGATTACAATAAGTACATTCGTCCATGGTAACCTCTCCCGTATCATCTATATGTAGCCGCCCCTCGACGGTCATGAATCTTTGATTGAGTTGATTGCTGATGTGGAGCTGCCCTTTAACGACCATTGAACCAAGTCCATAAATCCAGATAGCGTTTAAGTTTGAGTTATTATTTATGCTTAGACTGCCATCTTCCGTTATTTGCAGGACTCCCCCCTGTAAATGCACCGACAGGGCTTCGGCATTATATTGATCTGGTATAGTTACTTCGCCAGCCGCAATGAAGGCACGGTCATTGGCTCCAGGTACGCCCATAGGTGTCCATGCCTTGGGATTGTCCCAATCGGCATCTACTCCATTCCAGTTATAAGTAATTGCAAAAACGGTGCTATGGATCAGCATGAAAATGCCGATTATTAGGTATTGAGTCGATTTCATATTCGTTAGTTTTGTTTTGATATAATGGTTTGGCCTAGTGCTGGATGACGAACCTTTCTGTCCAGCTACCCTGCTCTGTGGCAAGGTGTAAGAAGTAGCTGCCTTGCGGCAAATGAGACACATCGAGCACATCAGAGCGAAGTGTGCCACGGCTCAGTAGTTGGCCATTTGCGCTAAGCAAGCGGTAATCGACTGCTTGTGACTGATTTTGCGAAAGCGAAATATGCAGTAGCTCGCTGACTGGATTTGGGAAAATTTGTACAGGACTTTCGTCCAAATTAACTTGGGCTTCGCCCAAAAGTGAAGAGGACGGTAGGCCAGAAAGGGGAGCGCCCGCTGCTTGAATGCCACCAGGAATATAGATGGGCATGCGGCGACTTTTAAGACTCGCCGTAACAAGTACTTCTGCAAAAATGATGTTATCGCCTACTCCATTTGAGTTGGGAGTGAAGATGTTGGCAACAGATTCATAATTTCCGGCACTAGCAGAGCCCTTAAAATCCCTAAACCAAGAGCCATCGAAAACTTCTGCACCATAAGCTGGGCTGACTATTAACGCATCAGGGTAAGGTGTGCCTGCTTGTGCATTTCCCGAAAGGGGAGCAAGTATGATTCCGTTATTTGTGATGCTATTTGGGGTTATACTGCTGAACTGGTCGCTTAATGCGCCCTCATTGACAAAATTATTATTGACAGTACTGCTTGAAGCAGCCGAAACGATCATGAATGCTTCATTCTGTAGGCTATAGTTGCCAACACCCACAATCGGTTTTTCTGTTTGAATGACACCTTTTTGAATGTTTTCTAGGTGGCCGCCATTAAGGTGAATCCCATCGCCATTTACGGTAGCATAAATGAGTATTTCACCTTCATTTTGAAGATTGCTTTCCGCAAAAACGCCTATACCATCATTATGAGAAATGGATAGTCTGCCATTTGTTGTGACATTAAAATTGCCTTGAACCAATGATAATCCAATGCCTTGGTTGCCCTTGATATTGAGGAATCCATGGATATTAACATTGCCTCCATTTTGCAAGAATGCGCTTCCTGCACAAGCTTCAATTTTAATTTGAGAATAGCTTCGGTTTTCAAGGCTTCCTTGGTTTACAAAACCGTCTTCTGCGGAATTGGATACTTGCAGAAAACCGTTATAATCGAACAAGTTGTTATTCTGAAATCCAATTCGAGCATCCGAAACATAAAGTTTACCTTTCCAACTGCCGTTAAATACGCTATTATTGATTACTCCGGTATACGCTGAGTGAACGTCGATGTAAGTATAGCCCCGGTTGGTAAATGTGCCAGGATTAGCGATATGGATACCATCATCAGCAATATTTTCAATCAAAATATCACCTGCTGGATTATTGAGCAGTAAGCCTGCATAGATGTAAATGGCTTCCTCAGCGGTATTTTCAATCTCCAATAATCCCCGATTATCCATCGTGGCATCATTGGTTGTAAATTCTATTCCGGTGCTATTTCCTTCTTGAATAATTATGCTGGCGTTATTCCAATTGTTAAGGCGACCTTGAATCTTTATTCCATTCGAATAAATTATTTCCATTGAGATGTCGCCATAATTATCTAATCGGCTATTAGCTTCAATATAGATACCACCTTCAACTTCGTATAAATCGATGGTTCCATTGTTCGTAAATTGACTTTGGGACAAAATCGAATGAGAAAAACTACATTCTTCAATATTGATGAGTCCGTCATTAGAAATTGTGCCAGCTTCATTAAAAATAGCCAGCGAGTTGAGATCAATAATCACGAGGCTTCCCGAACTGGCGATATTAAATAGTCCTGCATTACGTACGGCATAGGAGCCTGTATTAACCTGATTAATGGTAATGCTACCCAAACTACGAATGGAGCCGCCATTGTAAATGCCACTCAGAAAAGTTGTATTTTGAATACTTAGTGTGGCCCCCGCATCTATATTTAGGGTACCATTGCTACCAATATGAAGCCTTTTAATCTGGGTAGAATATCCAGCAGGTATCAAGACCCTACTGCCATTATCAATAATAACTTCGTCGTTGCTACCCGGTATTTGATTGCCGGACCAGTTAGCTGCAATGTTCCAATTGCCATTTCCGCCAACCCAAGTGGCTGCCTGCACAAATGACGAGGCATATAGGAAAGTAAATAAAGTAAAAATAATAGCTCTCATGTGATGGTGTTTGTACAATAATGAATGCCATCACAAGTTGCTGGTTTGGGTAGGTATATCCTTCACCCTTTTGGGTGATTGTGGTGGGAACGGGGACTTCATTTCACACTGCATCTCGAGAACTCAGCTAACTACCATCATATCAATTCTCGAATTTTCACAATTGCTTGCGTTCGGGTTTTTACATCTAGTTTGAGGTAGAGGTTGGAGATATGTGTTTTGATGGTATTGTGAGATATGAATAACTGCTCGGCGATCTGTTTGTTGGTTTGACCATCATAGATAAGGCGGAGTATGTCAAACTCTCTTTCGGTTAATGGAGTGTGAATATGTTGATTGACTAGTTCGATACTAAGTGCTGCGGGTTTTTCTTGTTGCGCTTGCGCGAAATTATACAAAGCAATTTCGAGTGTAGTCATCAGGCTTTTTTCATCAAATGGCTTCACGATATAGCCCATTGGTTGCGTTGCTTTTACTCGGTCGAGCGTAGCTCGATCAGAGAATGAAGTCAAAAACACGAAAGGGATATGAATGTTTTTATTAATGTATTCAGCAATGTCGACGCCATCTACTGGCCCGCTGAGATCAATATCAAGCAGGGCAATGTCGAGCTTTTCCTTTTGCAATAGCTGAAACGCCTGTATGCTGTCGTACGCAACACCAACCACTTGGAAGTCTATTTCTTCCAAATATTCGGCTATATCGGTTGCGATTAGCGGATCATCTTCAACAATCAAAATTCGAACGGCAGACATACTCCATGTTTAATTGGATAATCGAATATTAGACGTTCTGAGACTGACTTGGGTGCCTTGCTGCTGCTGAACCTCTAGTGTAGCATTCATTTTTTTGGCGAAAGCCTGAACCATCTTGAAGCCAAATGAGGTGGCTTGCTCATACTGGAAATCTTTGGGTAGGCCGCTACCATTATCTTGGACCTCAAGTTGTAATTGTTGATCAGCGGTTTGTTGTAGCCTGACTTCCACTTTACCTTGATCCACTCCTTCAAAAGCATACTTGAGTGCATTTGTCACCAACTCATTGATGATCAGACCAAAAGGAATGATGGTGTCAATGTCTACTTTTATATCGTCAATATGCGTTTCCAGCTTGATTTTATCCGGATGGATATTGTAGCTGTCAAATAAGTGACGACTCAGACGGTCGATGTATGCTTTGGCATTTACTCCAGTGAAGTTGTCGCCCATGTACAAATGCTGATGAATCAGCGCCATGGCTTTTACTCGGTTTTGGCTTTCTCGTATGGCTTCTTTTGACTTTTCATCATCTAGTCGCCTGCTTTGCAGGCTTAACAGGCTGGATACCATTTGCAAGTTGTTCTTGACGCGATGGTGGATTTCCTTCAGTAATATTTCTTTTTCGGCTAGCGATTTTGAGATGACTTTGTTTTTTTCTTCCAGTGCCGCACTGCTGCGTCGTGTCAATTGATAAGAATAATAACTCAAGCCGGCAACTATCGCAAGTGCTAATAATCCCAGATAAAAGTAATTGCGCTCCCGAGCTGCTTGTTGAAGTTGCAAATCCTGGATTTTATTTTGAGATTCCAGTAGTTGGATTTTGCTTTCCTTTTTTTCGGTTTCGTATTTGGTGAGTAGTTCTACCATCTGAGCATCTTGCTGCTGAAAAAATATGCTGTCTCTTAAATCCAGGTAAATTCGAAAAGTTTCATACGCCTTTTTGTACTGGCCATTCGCTTCATACCATTCTCCCAGAAGGCCAAGGCCTTGCCGTTCTCGTTCGGCCAGTTGTAGTCTTTTGGCGACAGCCAGCACTGAATCAATTTTTCTTTTGGATGCGCTCAGTTTGCCTAAGACAATTTCTGTTTGAGCCAGATTGCCCAATACTTTGTAATAATATTCGGGATTGCGGTTGGGGTCTGACAAGTCGAGTGCCGCCTGATGAGCAATAGCTGCGTCCTGATGGCGGTTTTGTTTTACGTAAAGTGTGGCCAAATTGCCCTGAGCAGAAGCAACGATGTTATTTCGCTTTAGCGCTTTCGCTAAATTTATAGTTTGTTGATAAAAGTAAGCTGCTGAATCTAATTTGTTGAGTGCCGATAGCCGATTGGCAATATTATTGAACGTCATAGCTATAAGCAAGCTGTCCTTCTTTGGATTGAAGTAGCTTTGTGCTTTGAGAAAGTATTGAATGGTTGCCTCATCTTTTCCTCGTTTCTCAAAACAGGCACCAAGGTTTAGGTAAGTTTTTCCGATGTAAGCTGAGTCGGGAATAGATTCCCAGATGGGTAATGCTTCCAGATAAAAGGCGGTTGCTTCCACATAATCGCTGGCAAAGTAGTGGGCAATACCAAGGTTGTGCAGCCCTTTGCCATGCCAGAGCGGATCGTCTTGTAGTGCTGCCAGCGAGTCGAGTTGATAAGCATAAACTATAGCTTGTTGCGGGGCTTTACGCAGTTCTCGACCAATAAGTTTTTCGAGTAGCGGGAGCTTTTCGGTGAGTTGCTTGCTTTGTTGGTACTGAATCAACAAGCTATCTTGGGCGCATAATGAGGGGAGTATCAACAGCAAGACGGCGCTAAGCATCAAGCTAAAACGGGCTAAGTATATCATGTGAGCAGCTTTGGGTTTCCTTCCTTAATTCATCCAATTAAAGATCATAAAAAAAGGAAGGAAACCCAAAGAAAACACATGTTGGAACGATTATTTCTTGTATTTATCCTTTAAAATACCGGCAAACGTCTTTTCAACCTTTTGCACTTTTGGTCGGCTCACATTGCGAATGTAGCCCTGGTTCGGATTTAGCTCATAATAGTTTTGATGATAGTATTCGGCTACCCAGAATTCATCATAAGCACTCAATTCTGTTGCGATGGGACTACTAAATTTACTTGCTTGCGCATCAAAAAATTGTTGGGCTGCTTTTTTCTGAGCTTCATTGTGATAAAAAATAGCGGAGCGATATTGTGGCCCCACATCCGGCCCTTGTCGATTGACTTGCGTCGGATCGTGAGCTACAAAAAATACATCCAGCAATTTTTCAAAAGTAATCACCTCCGGATCGAAATAGATCTGAATGGATTCAGCATGTTTGGTACCGCCATTTGCTACTTCATAATAAGTTGGCTTTGGTTTTTCACCACCTGAATATCCACTAATTACATCTACCACCCCTTCAATGCGTTCGAAGGAAGCCTCGGTACACCAAAAGCAACCACCAGCAAAAGTAGCGACATCGTATTGGCTATAATCATGCTCCATCAGTTTGAGAAAGTCACCAATGGCACGAACTTTTTTGTCGTTTTTATCAATTTTGCCAGAATTGGCCTCTGAATTTTGTCCTTGTGAGGTACAATTGGTGGCCAGCAACAAAAAGCTGACCAATACAAATGATATGTATTTCATTATTTTAGGTTTTGGAAAACATTCATTTGAAAAACCTATCAACT
>JALEHC010000466.1 GCA_022763215.1 Saprospiraceae bacterium | reverse complement strand
CTTAGCGTGTTATTACAAAATAAGACATTTTAGGGCAGCAAATCAAAGTATTGGATTAAAAATGTAGTTTATACGGCTTAGATTATTCAAATCAGGCATGGTGGCTACAAAATTTGTTTAATTTAGAGCAACGCAAAATCTGGATTCGGAATATGAAGTTCGAAATTACACATGACAGCCTGGCCCTCAATGTATTTGCCAAAGCTTCTACAGATTCTAAAGCCCGTCGCCAGGTTCAAAATCTGGTAGAACGTGAATTTCGACGCTACCAAGAACGCAATAAGTTGCTCACGCAAGAAGACTTGGATGAGATTCGTCCTTTTCTCAACGAAATTGACTTTACAGAAGAACAACGCGCCTTCATTCGTCATAGCCGAAGGGTGTTACGCCGTAAGCGCCGTCGAAGCATCATCATTGCGATAGGAGTCATTATTTTACTGCTCATTGCGCTCATAATTGCTTTATTTTCAAGAAATGCAGCTCAAGCAGCCCGAAAAGTGGCCGATACAACTGCCCGAAAAGCCAACTATGATGCGAAAATGTTTGAATCGGTTGTCGCTTATCAAATTGATGGCAACCCAAGCCGAAGTATCCAGCTTACGTTAGATGCACTAGCAATTGACACCAGCCGTTTTTTAAGAAAAAATACTGATTTTCAAACTCGTTTTTTTAATGCTTTTTTCCAGGGACAAGCCGAAGCGCCTCATTACTTTTATAAACAATACCCTTCCAATAACCATTCATCCAAACTCAATGATCTCGCTTACGCGAAAAATGGCGAAAAACTGATTGGTATCACCGCAGACAGTCAGCTCGTCATTTATGACTCGGAAACTCGAATACCGAAATTCCAACAACTTGATTACAAGGATTTACATTTTTCGCCTGGCCAGGATGACATCATCGGACTTAGTGGTAAAGAAGTACTCATCTGGGATACCGATTCAGAACTGACAAACACCCTTTCCCTAGAGCATGGCCAGATGCCAATCCGAAAAATTTACCGTTCTCCGGAGGATGAATACTTTGCTGGCATTACCAATGTGGATGAACTTATCATTTGGGATCGGCGAGGTCAGCAACTTGCAGCGATTGACTTCTTTCAACGCCAAAACGAAATAATCACAGATATACGTTTTCTGGAAGAGCAGGAAAATCTGTTTATTCAGTCAACGTCCGCTGACCAGATTTATTCGTCTTTTTACATTTTGCCATTTTTGAAAGAAAAAAAAGCCCCCATTGCCATTAAAGAGCCAAAGGTTAGTTCCATGGAAATAGCTCCAAATGCGAAAGCCTTTTTGTTTGTCAATCAACTTGGGAAAGTGTATAGTCGTCCGATTGGCCAAAACTATGAGGGTTCTTCTTCCTTGGATGGTGTTCCGTACAATACCAATGATGCCTGTTATCGGGCTACTTTTAGTCCAAAAGGCAATTTTGTGGTCACTATTTCGCTGCAACAAAGAGTGAGTATATGGACCTACAGCAATAAATCAAATAATGTCCGCAAATTGGGCGATAATCTCAATACTGAAGGTTTAATCGTAAAGGATATCGTCTGGACAGCCGATGAACAACAATTTGCAATCATCACACAGAGCAACGAAGCGCAGGTTTATCGACTGGAATCATTCAACTACGATCAGCCCATTCAGCTTCAAGCGCGACTGGTAGGCCATCAAAACAGCATTAATGGGTTGCGCTTTTCGCCTGACGGCAAACGCCTAATCACTTTTGACGCAAGTGGTGCTGTTTTTGAGTGGATTTCTCCTTTTGATTCGGCCTTACATCCGGCTCCCCTTGTCGGGAAATACGACTGCTATCAGGCAGTTTCGGGCGCACCTTTTTATGTTGTCCAAGCCAGAAATGAGGCTTTACAGCTCATACAAACCAAAGATAATCAGCCATTGGCCATAATCGAAGAAACCAAAGGTACGTCCATCGAGTTGGTCAGTTTCAATGCTTCTAATAAAACACTTGCCCTGGCCGGAAAAAATGAAAAGCAACTTTGGCTCGTTCGTTTTGAAAATGGGCAACTGAAAGGTGTTCGATCAATAGCAACAAACGCCCCTATTAATGATCTGAAAGTGCTGAACAACAACATCGTCATCACTACCAATCAGGGTAAATTGTATACCGCTCTTCTAATGGCAGAAGGTGCTTTTCAGGAAATGGACATTTCGCTCCCTGACTTTGTTAAAGAATTGCGATTTACTTATTCCTATTTGATTGGAATGGGTAATGAAAACAAGATCAGTTTGAGTTCATGGGGAAAACTTCAATCTGACAGCTTGCAAACCCTTGAAATAGAATGGGACTACAACAACAGAACCCTACTAGATGTTAAAGACGGCATTTTGTACTGGACTAGTGGTGATGGACAATTGCACCTTAGTCAGATCGGTGCTGAAACAGAACAAGGCTACTATAGCGAAAAACTATTTCAGGAAGATATTGAGCATTTATTTTTGCTAAGTGAACGTCCATTTGCGGTAAGCTCAGATGGTCTGATCAAGTGGTTTACCCTACCCGATTCGGACAAATCCTATGCCTTGAAATACCCAGCTTATGGGTCGCTTATTTCCGTTAGTGCAGATGAGGGTGGTAATTATCTGTACACGCTCGACTCCAATGGCAATGCCAGAAGGTGGAATATAAATATCGATACCGCGATTAAAAACCTGAAAGCAGCAGGCATTATTGGTCTACATCCGGAATTAGCCGATTATATGGCCAAGCAAATCACAAGCATCCTAAATGCAGCTGACAATGAGTAAGTTGTTAAAAAACAACTTATGCGTATTTGTAAGTTATTTACGACGTTAAAAGAAAACATCACTAAAACCAACTTGTTATGACTCCTCAACGATGGATTCCAATTCTTGCCGGCTTATTTGTCTTGTTTTGCATCGCTTTTCTTCGTCCGGTGCCTATTGTTCCAGAAAGCAAATGCCATGTAGTCGAAGGAGAGGTGACCGGCATCATCGGTACTGAATCGCAGGATATTTTTATTCGTCTCAAAGACAATCCAACTCGCTATTACATCAATCGAGGGCTTGAACAAGGCTTGGCGATTGCTGACTTGCGTCAAAAGCTGGTTGGCCAGGAAGTTATACTCAAATATCCGCCATATTGGACACCACTAGACCCAAATAACAAGATTCGGCATATTTCGAAAGTTGAATTTCAGGGAGAGACGCTGTTTTCAGAACTACGTGAATAGGTACAGAAAAGGATTCCCACAAAACTCAAACCTGATCAGGGGTGTTTGTTTTTAAATGTGTTATTTCTATGTATACCACACCTCATCATCTTGAACCTTATGTTAAAGACCATCGTCATTTACAAATTGATGGTTGTACATTAGTTGAAAGTTGTAGCTTTCAGCAAGAAATTCGAGATACGATATACTTACCTGAGCATTTTATCATTCATATCCGACAAGGACAACTCCATGTGCGTAGCGAAGGTAAGGAGGTCATATTGGGCGCAGGCGAAACACTTTTTGCCCGAAAGGGCAGTCACTTCCACTTTCGTAAATCCATTTGCCCACAGGCAAAGCGTTATGAAAGCATGATCTTTTTCTTGCAACCTCATTTCATTCGACAATTTATCAGCGAATATCAAAGCGAACACTTGCTGCCTGGCCCCGCCAATGAGCGACTCATAAAGCTTCCTGCTTCTGAGCTTATGGAAGCCTATGTACAATCGGTTTTTCCTTATATCGATTTGAAGGTATCATTTGATGCGGCTTTGCTTCGACTCAAAACCTTTGAGTTGCTTTATCATCTGAGCAGCGAGGCGCCCGAGCTACCTGCCTTGTTGCAGCAGATTTTGCGACAGCACAAACCTGACCTGATTGCAACGATGGAGACGCACTTTCGCCGCAATCTGAGCTTACCCGAATTTGCCAGACTATCCGGCCGCAGCTTGGCTGCTTTTAAGCGCGACTTCAAACAAACCTTCCATCTCTCCCCCGGTAAATGGCTCAAGGCCAAACGACTTGAATTAGCCCATACCATGCTCAAAGATACCGGCCAAAAACCAGTAGATATTTACCTCGAGGTAGGTTTTAGTAGCTATGCACACTTCTCTAAGTCCTTCAAAGCACATTTTGGTTACTCCCCTTCTACTATCAAATGAGCCGCTCAGACATGCTTTTCGAACTTCAGCGGCAAACATCCCTTCTACCTTTATACGTAGTTTTACAAAACAAAAAATAACATTATCATGAACTACAACAACCTAGGAAATACAGGATTGCTGGTTTCTGAACTTTGCTTTGGCGCCATGACATTCGGTGGCCGTGGCATGTGGACTGCCATTGGTGAGCAAGACCAAAAAGAAGCCGAATCCCTCATGAAAACAGCTTTTGATGGCGGTATCAATTTTTTTGATAATGCCAATGGCTATAGCGAAGGCTTAGCGGAGGAAATCATGGGGCATGCCATAAAAAATCTGGGCCTTAACAGACAACAAATCGTTATTGCTACGAAAGTGCGCATACGTATGGGCGAAGGGGTCAACCAAGCGGGATTGTCTCGGGTACATATCCAAGACTCTGTGGAGGACAGTCTGCGTCGCCTTCAACTTGACCACCTCGACTTACTTTACATACATGGCGTAGATCATCTGACACCGCTGGAAGAAACCATGCGTGGGCTAGAAGATGTCGTTCGAGCCGGAAAAGTGCGCTATATTGGCGTTTGTAATCACCCTGCCTGGATGGTTGCCAAGGCCAATGGCATAGCTCGCCAGAACAACTGGGAGACATTCAAAGCGATGCAGTATTATTACTCCGTTGCAGGTCGGGATGTGGAGCACGACATCATTCCGTATGCACAATCTGAGCAGATTTCGGTACTACCCTGGAGTCCACTGGCAGGGGGTTACCTTAGCGGTAAATACGACCGCGATACCGACAAAGCGGGTGGTAGCCGTCGCGACGGCTTCGATTTCCCTCCTGTGGAGCGTCCAAAAGTGTTTGATATCATTGATGTGATGCGCGAAATCGCGCAGGCGCATCAGGTGAGCGTAGCTCAGGTTGCGATTCGCTGGGTAATGAATCGCCCTGGCGTAGACAGTACCATTATCGGTGCTCGTACGGTAGAGCAACTGAAAGACAATTTGAATGCTCCGGCACTTCAACTGACGAGCGAAGACATGCAAAAGTTGGATGAAGTTAGTGCAATTGCAAAGCCTTATCCGAATTGGATGGTCGATTTTCAGGCAAATGATCGTTTGCCGAAAGGCGAAAAATAAAAGCATCAAAAACACTGCTGTCAATTCAATACGGCAGTGTTTTTTTATAATTCCAGCTTTGTCGGGATAGGTTGGTAATTCTTTTTGTCGAGCATGTGTTTGGGTACATTGCTGGTGATGACCCGGGCGAGTTGGTCAAGCGTACGCCGACGAACATTATTGGGCAGATGGACCAAGCTAATTTCACGTACGCGTTTGGGACCGGACAACTGCTTAATCATATCTTCCCGCTCACTGCTGATGGAGAGGGTGGTCAATTCTGGTAAAAACGTTACTCCTCCTTTATATTCGACGATACGACAGAGTGATTCAATAGAGTTACTTTCAAAATAGAACAGATTTTGTTCGTCCTCCTTTCGGGAAATGACTTCGCAGATATTATCGACCTGATCGCGAAAACAATTTCCTTCTTTCAACAACCAAATATCTTCTACTGGTAGTTCATCCACATTAATGACTTCTTTTTGATTTAAAGGATGGTCGTTGGAAACGAACAACATAAAACCTTCGTAAAAAAGTGGGTGAATACGTAAGTTTGTTTTGCTTTTTATAGGTGTAGAAATAATGCCGCCATCGTACTTGCCATTTTTGATACCCTGGATGATTTCCTCGGTAATCGCTTCTTCAACATTGATTTTTAGTTTGGAAAATTGCTCATTTAGATTTCTGATAAAGAGAGGTAATAAATAAGGCGCCAAGGTTGGAATGATGCCTACGTTAATTTCGCCAGCATATTCTTCATTGAGTTCGATGGCGAGGTCCTTAAGTTGGCGCGTTTGGGTAATAAGCACTTGTGCTCTTTCCAGAAAAATTTGGCCTTCATTAGTAGCGGTGACTTTTTTTTGAGAACGATCAAAAAGCGTCAGTTCCAGCTCGGATTCCAGTTTTTTGATTTGTACGCTCATGGCCGGTTGAGAGATCCCAAGTTTTTGGGCAGCTCGGCTGTAACTCCCGGTTTGCTGCAATGCCAGCGCATATTCGAGTTGTTGAAAAGTCATAAACAGCGTTGAAATGAACCAATTGGTTAATAACTTATTGTTATAGCAAGATAAGATCAATTAATCTAAGTTATTGTAATTTTGGTGTAACAAATCAATAAAAAATGGGTAAAATTCAAGAAGCTATTCGCTCCGCCAATCCGGATGCAATTCGAGAAGTTATTGCACAACATCCGGAATCTGTCAACCAGCCAGATGACCGAGGATTTCCACCATTAGTTTTGGCATCTTACAGCCAACAAACTGCCATTTGTAAAATTTTACTGGAAAATGGTGCCGAGGTAGATGCCCGAGATATGGCCGGCAATACGGCCCTGATGGGCGTTGCTTTTAAAGGACTCCTGGAGATCGCCCGTTTGCTAATCGAGCATGGCGCAGATGTAAATGCACAGAATAAAACCGGGGGCACGGCTCTTGTTTTTGCGGCTACATTTGGTCAAACCGAAATCGCTCGCCTACTATTAGAAAATGGTGCACAAACCGATGTGAAAGACCAAAATGGCAAATCACCACTTGACCATGCCAAAGAACAAAACAATAAAGAACTGGAAGCTTTGTTGCTGGCAAAGGCTTAAATGAGCATTTCAATAGGGTGATGTTCCGTTGATTAAGTGATCTAAAGCAATGTTTTTTGTATTTTTAAGAAGTACACCTACTTACAAACCAAAAAACAAAACTATGCTTTATGCAATCATCGTAGGCGGAATCGCCGGTTGGCTGGGTAGCTTACTTTTTAAAGGTAGTGGCTCCGGCATTCTGATCAACATTATTTTGGGAATTATCGGTGCCGCTGTTGGTTCCTGGGCTTTTGGACTGCTCGGAATTTATGTTTCTGGTGGTATATTGGCCGATATTGTCAAAGGAGCGGCAGGTGCCGTTATTATTTTGTTTCTCTACAACCTGATCCGAAAAAGCTAAGAAAAGGAAGGCAGGCCAAAATGGCCTGCCAATTAGACTTGTACATCGTGTCATGAATGAGCGAAAGCGAAGCAAATTTTATTTTGGACAAGGCGAAAAAAGTAGGCGATGCCTT
>JALEHC010000465.1 GCA_022763215.1 Saprospiraceae bacterium | reverse complement strand
TACTATTTTCTGGCAGCATGGGAGCAAGAACCCGGTGGTATTCACACAGAAGAAGCATTCCGCCAATACCTTGATGAGGTCATTATGGAATTGGGAACACCAGTTGCGGTAAAATTTTAAAATAATAATTCTGAAATCCAATCGATATGAAAAAATTATTCGCATTAACTACTCCGTCAAAAATAGGGATGTTGGCTCTTTTGTTTGTGCTAAGTGTCCAATGTCAAAGCCAGCGCGCAGTAACCCAGGAGCAGGCCGGCCCAACTGCCAAGTTTGCAAACCTTAAGGAAGACATTCCATGGTCAGAGCGCATGGCACTTTCCATTATTAAAAGAGCACCTGAAGCCTGGATGAATGACTTTCAGAAACAACCTAAGTGGACTTATACCATTGGCTTGGTTATGAATTCGTTGTGTCGACTTTCAAAAGCAAAAGATAAACCTATGTACTTTGATTATGCAAAGGGATATGGTGATACCATGATCTTGGCGGATGGCCAAATTCGAGGCTATGATATTGCTAAGTTTAATATCGACAATATTGCACCTGGGCCTTATTTGTTTTCTGTGTACAACAAGACTGGCGAAGACCGCTACAAAACGGCTATCAATACACTGAAGCGCCAATTGAGCTGGCAGCCACAGACCACCGATGGTGGGTATTGGCACAAGCTGCGCTACCCATGGCAGATGTGGTTGGATGGCTTGTTTATGGGCGAGCCTTTCCAGGCGCAGTATGCCGTAGAGTTTAATCAACCTGATCTATTTGACCATATTGCCGATCAGTTTATCCTTGCGGAAAAACATACCCGGGATTCCAAGACGGGGTTGCTGTATCATGGCTGGGATCAAAGTCGCATTCAGCGTTGGTCAAATCCAGAAACTGGATGTTCTGAGCACTTTTGGGGCAGAGCCGTTGGCTGGTACTGTATGGGCTTGGTTGATGTGCTGGAGTTTTTTCCAAAAGACCACCCCAAACGCGATGAATTGATCGCTATTCTTGATCGAACTTTGCAGGCCGTGCTAGCTGTACAAGATCCAGCGTCAAAAACATGGTGGCAAGTACTTAACTATCCTGGGCGCAAAGGTAACTATCTGGAAGCGACCGCTTCCTGTATGTTCACTTATGCCATGATCAAAGGAGCAAATGAGGGCTATCTGGATGAAAAATACCGCGGACTAGCCAAAGAAAGCTTCGAAGGTATTCTGAAAACTTTTATCAAAGAAGACAAAGACGGAGAAATTCACTTGACCAATTGTTGCTCCGTAGCTGGATTGGGAGGCAACCCTTATCGGGATGGCAGTTATGAGTATTACATCAATGAACCTATTCGTGATAATGATGCCAAAGGCATCGGTCCATTCATATTGGCAAGTATAGAGTTGGAGAAAAACAAATAAAATTAGCAATAATCAACTTGAGCGAAAAAGTATTCGCAATCTACAGCATCAGTTAGAAATAAAATTTGGTTATTGGGTGGTTTTTTGCTGAAAATTGTCGAATAGCTTGTGTTGTAACTACTTGATAATTAGTTGTTTAAAACGAGGCGAGAAAAATGCTACATAAAAGTGAATAATTGAATAAGTGTTTTTGCGAACCTAATATACTTTCGTAAAGGCGATGGTTCTCCAAAAAATGAATCAAACTAAACTGTATGTACAAAAAAATATTCTTTTTCGCGATAATGGTTTTTTCACTTGCTGCTTGTAATGAAAAAGTACAAGAAAAAAGCACAACTGCTGTAATGTCATCGGCCTGGGATCAGGCAAGAGAGATTGAAGCGGCGATTGTTGTTCCTGATTTTCCGGATAACAACTTTAATGTGGTTGATTACGGAGTGCAAGAAGGTGAAGACCTGAATAACGCTTCGGCTTTCGCCAAAGCGATCAAAGCTTGTCATGAAGCAGGCGGTGGAAAAGTGGTCGTTCCGGCTGGTGTTTATTATACCGGACCTATCCATTTACTAGATAATGTAAATCTACACTTGGAAGAGGGTAGTGAGATACGCTTTAGCACGGACCCAAAGGATTTTCTACCCATGGTTCACACTTCTTTTGAAGGAACCGAGCTGATGAATTATTCGCCGCTGGTTTATGCTTATGGTAAAAAGAACATAGCACTGACCGGTAAGGGTGTCCTCAATGGCCAGGCCAACAATGAAAATTGGTGGTGGTGGTGCGGAAAGGATGTCTACGGCTGGAAGGATGGTATGCCTCATCAGCGTAACGAATCGAGCCGCCCGAGACTTGTAAAAATGGCTGAAGAAAACGTGCCGGTTGAGGAACGGACATTTGGCGAAGACCACTACCTGCGACCTACATTTGTAGAATTTTTTGATTGCAAAAATATCTTGATCAAAGATGTCAAGATTGTGAATGCACCTTTTTGGGTAATGCATCCGATCAAGTCGGAAAATATCACCGTGGATGGCGTGACCGTAGAAAGTCATGGCCCCAATAATGATGGCTGTGATCCGGAATATTGCAAAAATGTAGTCATCAAAAATTGCTATTTCAATACCGGAGACGATTGTATCGCCATCAAATCAGGTAGAAACGAAGACGGCCGCAGAGTTGGCATCAAGAGTGAACGCATAGTTGTAAAAGACTGCAAAATGATTGATGGCCACGGTGGTGTAGTCATGGGTAGCGAAATTTCAGCAGGCGTAAGTGATGTCTTTGTAGAAAACTGCGTGATGGACAGCCCGAATCTCGATCGTGCAATTCGTATTAAAACCAACTCTCGAAGAGGAGGTACGGTGGAAAATGTATACGTGCGCAACCTGGAAGTCGGTCAAGTAAAAGAAGCCGTACTGAAAGTAAATATGTTTTATGCGACTTACAACAATCAGCAAGGTGAGCATATACCAAATGTGCGCAATATCCAACTGGAAAAAATCAACGTCAAAAATGGCGGGTACTATGGCATTCTGGCAAAAGGATACCAAGAGTCGCCAATAAAAGGAATCACTTTCAAGGAAGTGATCATCGAAAAAGTGGATGAAGCCTTTTCACTTGAAAATGTGGAAGGCCTTCGCCTGATCGATACTTACATAAACGGGGAACTAATGCAAAGTCCTGCATCTATAAACTAAAATTAAAAATCTATTTTATGAGACTTAAAAAATCACTCAAGAAATATGGGAAGTTGTTCGGCTCCCTATTTCTGCTAGTTGTTTGCTTTTCAGCAAACCTAAATGCCCAGGAAGGCTTCACGGTCTCCGGAACCATCACTGATAGTGATGAAGGCATTGGCTTGATTGGTGCCACAGTATTAGAAAAAGGTACAACCAATGGTACCGTTACCGACATCGACGGTAATTATTCACTAACGGTTTCTGGCCCGGAGGCGACTCTTGAAATCAGCTTTACAGGTTATGCCGGGCAGGATATTCCGATTAACAACCGAAGCAAAATTGATGTTTCTCTGAAGCCAGGTTCTAAAATCTTGGACGAAGTGGTCATCATTGGTTATAAAACAATTAAAAAGAATGACTTAACCGGAGCCGTTGCTAGTCTCGACCAAGAATCGCTTACCGCTCGTAGCCTCAACAACCCGCTCGAAGCCGTGCAGGGTAACTTGGCAGGGGTGCAGATTTCACAGTCTACTGGTCGTCTAGGTGATGGATTTGATATCGTTATTCGTGGTAATAACTCTCTGAACGATGATTCTAATCCGTTGTTTGTTGTAGATGGTGTACCGGTTGATAATATCGACTTTTTGAACCCACAGGATATTGCCAGAATTGACGTTTTGAAAGATGCTTCTTCTACGGCTATATATGGTTCTCGTGGTTCAAACGGGGTAGTTATCGTTACTACTAAAAGCGGGGCTTTCGCCAAACCTGGTGTAAGCGTAACACTTGATTCTTATTACGGGGTGAAGCAGGTAGCTCGTCTTCCTCAGATGATGTCCCCTGAAAAATGGTGGTTGTACCACCGTTCTGCATATATCGCTACTTCTGGGGTAGAAGATCCACTTGATCTGACACCAGAACTATTGGCGTCGAAGTATGCCGGTTCTTCAAATGACCTTTTGCTCGAAAGAGCAGCTACAAACGAATCATTTGACTGGTATGATCTTGTCCTTCAGGATGCTTATCAGCACAATACTTACCTCAACTTCTCTGGTTTGGCACAAGGAGGCCTTGGTTTCAATATCGGTTTGGGTATCCAGAATGAAACGGGGCATATCGATAACGAATCAATCGATAAGTATACTTTGAAGCTGGGACTTCAGCAAAAAATTAATGATAAGTTCTCTTATGGTATCAATGCTACTTTGGCTTTGACTAATGATCAACTAGGTAGTGAAGTGGCGATGCGGGAAGCATTCCGTCTAAACCCATTCTTATCACCTTATGATCTGGACGGAG
>JALEHC010000464.1 GCA_022763215.1 Saprospiraceae bacterium | reverse complement strand
TCGTACTCATCCCAGTACACTTCTTCAGCAGACTCAAACATACTGTTGAAAGTACTCATTACACTTTTTGGCACATCTGACTGTGCATTAGCCAGTTGCCAAGCAAACAGCAGCATAAAACCGTTCATTACCAGACTTTTCATTATTCTAATGATTTTAATGATTTGGTTAATCTGATACAAAGACGGTCAACTGTATTTGGGTCACTCATAAGTTTGAAAATAAAATATCTTTTTTTCATCGGGTGGTCCCAAAGCTTCGCTTTTCCCGGGATATTCAAACAAAGAAAGTATATATCGCATGGCTTGCACACGTGAGTCTTCACGTTCGGAGCCTCTTACAATCACCCACGGACAATGCTCCGTATGGGTTTTATCAAACATCTGGTTTTTGTAATAAGTAAAATCCTGCCATTTTTCGCGCGCCGCCAAGTCTACCGGACTGACTTTCCATTGCATTAATGGAGAGTCAAGCCTTTTCTGAATGCGCTCTTGTTGTTCTTCCATTTTGATAGAAAACCAAAACTTTACCAAAAAGACACCGTCTTCAACCAGCATTTTTTCAAGTTGATTGACTTGCCCCATAAAGCGCTGATATTGCTCCTGATCGCAAAACCCCATGACAGGTTCCACTACCGCTCGGTTATACCAACTTCTATCAAAAAAAATTATTTGCCCTGCATTTGGCAGCTGTTTGAGATAACGCTGAAAGTACCATTGCCCTTTTTCTTCTGCGGTGGGTGTCCCCAATGCTACAACACGATAAGACTTAGGATTCAGAAACTGGGTAAAGCGGTTTATCGCAGCTCCTTTTCCGGCGGCATCACGGCCCTCAAAAAATATAGCAAGTCGAAGACCTTTTTCGAAGATAAATTTTTGAAGCTTGAGGAGTTCTATCTGCAAGGCATACAACTCAGCCACGTAATCCGGATTTACCCGATAATAGGAAGCAGCTTCAGGATTTTGATTTGATTCCATGAGTGAATTATTTATGAAGTGGATTTTTCTTTATTTAAGCCCGGAATATAGGAAGCCAATATACCGAAGGTCAACGATACCGCAATCACCGTCAGGGATATCCACTCCGGTAAATGCACATGATGACTAATCAACATCTTCACCCCCACAAAAAACAAAATAAAGATCAGAGCCGGCTTCAAGTACTTAAATTGATCCATAATGGAAGCCAATACGAAATACAAAGATCGCAGCCCTAAAATCGCGAAAATATTAGAGGTGAAGACCAAAAAAGGATCCTTTGTAATCGCAAAAATGGCCGGGATACTATCAAATGCAAACATGATATCGGTTGTCTCCACGACCATTAAGGCGACAAAAAGCGGTGTAGCCGCCCAAATCCCCATTTTCTTAAAAAAGAATTGATTGCCTTTCCACTGTGTCGTTACCGGAAAAAATCTTCTCAAAAATTTTATACTACCATTGTTTTGGAGGTCTACTGGTTCATCTCCACTTTGCCACATCTTGTAAGCAGAATACAGTAATAAACTTCCAAAAACATACGTAATCCATGAAAACTCCCGAATCAATACAGCTCCTATACCAATCATCAATGCTCGGAAAATTACAGCCCCCAAAATCCCCCAAAACAAGACCCTGTGCTGATATTTTTTCGGAATCTGGAAATAATTGAAGATCAATGCTATCACAAAAATATTATCCATACTCAGTGATTGCTCTACCAGATACCCAGTTAGGTATTTCAACAAAGCTTCCTGTCCACTCAATCCATCGGCATTGGCGACCCAGCCATTAGCGTAAGCCAAATAAACAAAGCCACCAAAAGACAAAGCCAGTGTTACCCAGAGACTTGTCCAGGAAAGGGCCTCTTTGGTACTCGGTACATGCGCTTCCCGATTAAAAACCCCTAAGTCAAGCGCCAACAAAATGGCAATAAGTACTCCAAATCCTATCCAGATCAGCATATATTCTTTTTTCTCTTATTAGGTTGCTACCCAAAATTTCTGATAAACCTCATTCCTACCCATAGAACAACCAAATGTTCGGTCTTTTTTACATGGGCTTGGACGTCGAGAACCACCGGGGTCACTCAATAGTTGGACACAGTAAATTTCTTATCGACAAAACGCTTCTGAAACCCGACCATACTACCATTCTAAAAGCAAAATTTTAGATATTTGTTTGATGACTTTTGTTACTCATCATGATTTATAATTTATGATTAATCTTATCCTTGTTGATGATCATCTCTTATTTTGCCAGGGAATAGAAATGCTGTTAGTTAAAGCTTCAGATATGCAGCTGATGGCTACAATACATCGGGAAGAAGACCTCCTTCCTTATTTGCAACAGCAATTGCCAGATATTATCTTAATGGACATTAGTTTGGGAATGAATCAAAATGGCATCCGACTTACGGAGCAACTTCAGAAAATCTATCCTGAAATCAAAGTCATTGCACTTTCCATGCATCAGGATGCCAATACGGTAAGCAAAATGCTCAAAGCTGGGGTACAGGCATTTGTGCATAAATCAGATAATAAAGACGCATTCATACAAGCTATCCGGCTGGTTAAGCAAGGAGAAGCGTATTTCAGTCCGGCCATTTCTGCGGCTATTGCCACCCATTTCAAACAAGAAAACAACAAACAGGAATTGGCTGAAAAGCCCATGCTTACAAAAAGAGAAACTCAAATTCTTCGCTTACTCGCCGAAGGTCAATCCAATACAGAAATTGCTACTCAACTCTTTATCAGTGTCAGAACCGTTGAAGCCCATAGGTATAATCTGATCGAAAAGCTACAAGCTAAAAACAATGTGGGACTGGTACACTATGCCATTCGAAATGGCTTGATAGAAATAAAAACTAAATAAGTTGGTACTTGCCTTTTTTGAATGCAGGATGATCAAAGTCTCATTGCTTTGTAGGAGCTATTGTATCCAACCTCCGCGTCACAACAAAAATGAAAGAGTTGTGATAAATTGTCAACGCTCTTTTCCTATTTTGGGCTTCAAAATAATATGCTTCAATTACAATCCGCTATCGGAAGATTACGATTGGCAGCTTTGCTGGAAGGCATTAGCTATTTATTGTTTGGTATAACCATGCCACTCAAATATATGATGGATATTCCTGAGCCCAACCTGATAGTTGGTATGATCCATGGATTATTATTTGTAACCTATAGCTTTTTGGCCTTACAGAATATTTTTATTCATGGATGGAACTGGAAAAATAGTTTGATGGCGCTAATCGCATCAATTATTCCTTTCGGAACTTTTTACGCTGATGCAAAATTGTTCAAACCGACTCAGCAGCTCGGTTAAACATACTCTTCGGCTTCTTTTCTCGGCGGGCTTTTTGGAACAATTTGTAGGTAATTCACTTAGAAAAAATAGTGCATCCGCTTATTGTACCGTTTCAATAAAGCCCACACATTTGGGAGGTGTTTTCAAACTTCATGAACAGGATGGTAATTGAAAATCAGTTGTCCATCCGGTTTTTTGGTCAAACTAAATGATTAACATGAATACCCGTGAGATGACAACTGCCCAGCTTGCTCAGCAGTTTCAGTTGCATCCTTCCAGTACTTGTTTCGACGAAATTTATCGTCGGGTAAAACCTGGCATTCTTAGCCTTTGCCTCCGATTTGTAAAAGATCGATCTACAGCTCAGGATTTGTTCCAAGATATCATGGTCAAAGTAATTACGCATTTACCCAAACTCAAGCATCCTGAATTGTTCGAACTCTGGATTCGTCGAATTGCCAAAAACTATTGCATCGATTATTGCGAGCAACATGCTCGCAAAAGATGGTTGCCAACGGATGATTATCATCACTTGGAGGCGTTTGAAACAGATTGGGAACAATTGCTGGAAAAAGAAAAACTACTGGAAAGCTTACCGCAAGTAATGGCATTCCTCAAGCCGGAAGATCAGCAGCTGCTTACGCAAAAATACCTGAACGGAGCTTCTGTAGAGACCTTACAGGAAAGCCTATCTCTTTCAGAAAGTGCCGTCAAGATGCGCTTGTCTAGAGCCAGAAAACGATTACTTCAACTATTAAGTAGTCAGTTAAAGGAGGCTCATTTGGCGAAAGCCGTATAAACTAAGAAGATAATCTGATCTGATCACCGGGGCGGATAATTGCTGATGCAGATGATGGCTCCCAACAGGCATTTAAGCCAAACATGACCTTATTACCAATTGCACGATAAGTGGCTAAGGTCTTGAGCGGTTCACTGCCTCGCAGCCTTGAATCCGGATCAATGGTCACCACTTGACACCTTGGGCATGGTTTGATGCCGCGAAACGGCACCTCTCCTATGTGAAAAGACTTCCAGCCATCTTCAGCATAAGCTGGTGCACCTGAAAATACAATATTAGGTCGAAAACGGCGGATATCGACGGGCTCATCCAGGCGAGTGTTGAGATCGTCAAGAGAGGATTCACCAAGCACAAGAAGCGGATATCCGTCTGCGAAACTGACTTCATCCGCTGTTTTTGCATATTTTGGCTTCATGGGGCGTACTAATTCATCAGGCATATACACTAAACTGCAAGCCTGATCGAGGCGATCACTCAGCCATTTTTGTATCGCTCGGCCATATCGCAGAGCGGTGCATTCATCATCCCAGATTTGAACAGGAATGCGAGGTGCATCAGTTGGTGGATCAATGGGAACGATGAGTTGGTCTCCTCGGAAATCAATCGTTAGGTGGGAAGCGTCTAGGCGAACCGAAAACTGAGCCATTTCCGGATGCTCCCTTTGCGAGAGGAACATATTATTTTCATCAATAATCATCCAGCGGCGATCATATTGTAAGCCTTTGCGTTGTACTTCTGCCACATCGACTTCTATACCGCCGAGCGATTTAATTGGATATATAAAAAGCTGTGTAACGTTCATGCTTATTCATCGTGTTTGCAAGCGTGAATATACACTTAATTCATTAACCTTTATTTGCTGGCAGTAGATCTCTTGATCAACTAAAGCAAGTTAAAATATCCTAATCGGTTGCTAAACAAGCTTCTAGACCAAGTTAATATGGTCTTCCATGCTTGAAATCAAGATTTTTTATAATTTATTCGTAACTTTATGGCGACGACAACGTATATAAGGACGATATACCTGAGAGAAAATTACACGAATGTATTCCCTTCAAGAACCTGCCCCTTGTTAGTGGTATTTTACCCTGACAAGTATTCTACCTTACATTCTGGCTCAAACTAATGGATAATTTGGATCGTTCTGTAACGTTTTGCAATCGTAATGTATAAACGAGAAAACTAAGAACAACAACCCAATAAGCAGAATCAAATGGGGAAACGGCAATTCATACTACTACTCTTCTTTTCGATTATTTGTTCTGGCATTTTTGCGCAAAGCGCCAAGATGCGGAAGGCACTCCGTTATATAGAAGCATTTAAGTATGAAAAAGCAATAGAACTCTACCTCGATATACTTGAAAAAGACGACCTGCCAGAAGCCAAAGCTCAATTGGCTGCCGCTTACCGCCGAATCAACGACTTCAAAAACGCAGAATTTTGGTATTCCCAAATAGTTAGCTTGCCAGAGGCTAGTCCTGAACAAAAGTTTAACTATGCCCAAATGCTGATGCATAACGGCAAGTGTAACTTGGCGGAATATTGGTTTAAGCAATACCTCAATCTCCGACCTTATGATGAACGCAAAGAAGCCTTGCTCAACGCCTGCGCCCATCAACAAGAGCTGATGTCAAAGATAGTCGGCAAGGTAGAAGTACGAACCACCAACTTCAATTCAGAACAACAAGACTTGGGGCCTGCATTTTTCCAAAATGGACTGGTTTATGCTTCCAACCGAGAAGGTAAAACCGTTGATATGGATGGCGAAATTCGCTATTTCATGGACTTGTTTTATGTAGATGCCCAACTCCATAAAACCCCACAGGGTTTGCAATTTAGCTTCGGTGAATCAGAGCAATTTTCGAATCGACTCAACTCTAAACTTCACGAGGGTATTGTCGCATTCAGCAAAGACTTCAAAGAAATTTTTTATACCCGAAGTCGCAAATCCAAGAAAAATAAATCGAATATCATTCGATTAGAAATTGTTTCGGCCAAACAACTCGAAGCAGGCAAATGGAGCGAACTCGAACCTCTTCCGTTTAATAGCGATCAATACTCAGTGGCTCACCCTTCGCTTAGCCCCGATGGCCAGCGGCTTTATTTTAGTTCTGATATGCCCGGAGGCTTTGGGGGCAAAGATTTGTACATGACCACGCTGGCAGAAGGCCAGTGGACGCCACCAGTTAATCTTGGGCCAACGATCAATACTTCAGGGGATGAACTTTTCCCCTATTTGCATCGTGATGGTAGCTTGTATTTTGCATCCGACGGCCACTTCGGACTGGGTGGTCAGGACATTTATGTGGTTCGTAAAAATGAAGAAAATGAGTGGCAAAAGGTAGAAAACCTAGGCTATCCGATCAATTCTATCTACGATGATTTTGGTATTATTTTGCATCCGGATGGCAACTATGGTTTCTTTACTTCCAATCGAGATGGTGGCTCGGGACAGGATGATATTTATAGTTTTTTCAAAACCGATACGTATATCGAGTTACAGATTACGGATGAAGAAAGTGGTCAACCGCTTTCAGGTGTTCAAGTGCAAAATGAATGCCGGCCCAAAACGCTGACCAGCGATGCGAAAGGCCGCATTTACATGCAAATGCGCCTCAACGAATGTTGTGCGCTACAGACAAGCCTTGCGTCCTATTTGCCGAAAGGCATAGATATATGTACCGATTCTTTATCAGCCGGTGACACGCTCAAGTTCTCGCTTTCGCTAAAAATGGAGCAAAAACTCTTGTTGCGCGGAATGGTCTACGACCAGCGCACCAATTTGCCGCTTGACGGCGCAGTACTTAAGCTCATTACAAATGGCTGCTCACCAGTTCGCCCTATCGTAACTGAAAAAACCGGCAAATTCGAATTTGAATTGGAAGAAGGCTGCTGTTATCAATTAAGAGCTGAAAAAGGCAATTACTTTGCCCAGACTGTAGAGGAAGAATTCTGCACCCAGGGAGACAGCCCTAAGGAAATGGAAGTGGAAATCGGCCTACAACCTTTCTTGATTGAAAATGGAACGCAGATTATCGCCACCACCGAACCACGAGTGTACAAGGAGAAAGCAACAGAGGTCAAAACCTTTGAAGTTAGCTACCAACAAGAGGATGATGGATCTATCCCTTATTTGCTCAACATTTATTACGACTTTGGTCGCACTTCCGTGCAAAAAGAAGGCGTCTCAGAGTTAGTGAAGTTATACAAATTACTGGCAGACAATCCAGAACTGGTGGTTGAGATTAGTTCACACACCGATAGCCGCGGCAACAATGCCTATAATCTCGATCTTTCCCAAAGGCGCGCAAACGCTGTTGTTCGCTACCTAATTGGCCAGGGAATTGAAGCAGACCGACTAGTTGCCAAAGGATATGGAGAAACAAAACTCGTGAATGATTGCAGTGATGGGCAAAACTGTACCGAAGAACAACACCAGCTGAATCGTCGTACAGAGTTTAAAGTTTTAGGACTGAAAGGACAAAAGTAGCGATTACATACCTTTCATCAACTCGCCATACGTCTGTACCCCTCGCTTTCGCAAACGGCCAAGTAATTTCAAAAACAAAATGGCTGTGAGGTAGGCATCACCTGCTGCATTGTGCCGATCATGTTGTTCGATGCCATATTGGTCACAAAGATCATCCAGCGCATATTTATCAGGGTAAGGCGGAACCTGGACTCTTTTAGCGAGCAGCCCAGTATCTAATGATTTGTTTTTTAGCTTAAATGTGCCCATGGATTGCAGGGATTGATTAACGATGGCCACATCAAAACCTACATGATGCCCGACCAAAACAGAATTGCCGATATACTCCAAAAAATCTTTAATAGCAGCCTCCTCACTTTGACTTTCTGAGGCGGCATCAGGCAGTATTTCATGGATTTCGATATTGGAAGCAATGGGCGTAAAAGATTGATGCACAAATCGTTCGAAAGAATTTTGGATAGCAATATTACTGCCGATCACCTCCACTGCACCAATAGATAAAATTTGATCTTCTTTGACATTCAGACCAGTGGTTTCGGTATCAAAAACCACAAAACGGACTTCTTCGATTGGTGTATTTTTTGGAATTTTTTGATCAAAACGGGCAAGATATTCCCGCCAGAATGCAGGATATTCCCTATTCTTTTTGTTTGAAGACCAGGATTTAAAAAACCAACTCATCTTAATGTTTTGCTCCTTTATGTATATCATGCAAACTCTTGTCTAGTGAATGCATCATACGTAATGTGGCTACGGGCAGCCTTTTTGTTTGTTTATGATTCCCCCTCTTACTCAAGAAAAATAGGCTAGTTGGAAGCGCATATTCAATAATGATTGTAGTTCGCTGATTGGCTGAAAGCTATTGCGTAAATTAATGCGTTCCATCTTACTGAGTTCAGAAGGCTTAAAGTAGCGGCCAGAATCGCTGTGTTTTAAGCCTTGTAAAGCCCGATAGCGCATCAAAATCTCATAAGCATCTGCAGCTTGCTCGTACAACTCACTATTTTTTGGTTCCAGTTCTGCTAATTTTTCAAAACGTTTGAAGGTATTATTGACTTGGCCGACTTTTTTGGACAGAATCAGAACGCGTGCAGCGTCGGCCAAGGGCATCATTGCTCTCCCTTTAATATCGAATTCGTTCTTGTGTTCGCCGCTTCGTTCCACCATAATATTTCTAAAAAAGGTCAATGGAGGTGGATTTTTCAGGGCATCCTTAGCTAAAAAGCCAAGAAATACTTCTTGTTCGCTTATCGCCTCAAATATATGAGCCGTCAAATCTGTTGCCAGGCTCTCTTTCCCATAAATTGGCCGATAATCAAAGAAAATAGTGGTCATCATCACGGCCTTTGGACTCGGTGCCCCCATCCAGGTAGAAAACTGTGCTTTCCAGTCGCTAAAAGACATGCACCAATTAGGATTACTGGCCATCATGTCGCCAGGGCAATATTCAAATCCACATTCATTGAGTAAATGAGTGATTTTTTCTGACAATTTGAGGTAGTAACTTTTTACCATATCCTCATCGCCTTCAGCGACATCCTCATAGATGAGGGCATTATCCTGATCTGTGCGCAAAAGTTGTTCTTCGCGGCCTTCACTGCCCATAGCCAACCAACAAAAATCTTGTTGGGGTTTGTGGTAGCCTTCCTCTTCCATTTGCGCAAGCGCCAACTCAATGCTTCGTCGAATAAGCGCATCATTGATTTCCGTCATAATATCAGAAATAAAAGAAATGGCCACTTCCTGATAAAGGTATTTGCGGAGCAATTCTTCGGCTCGATCTCTGATTTCACGCAAGTGTGCGCCTGTTCGTGCTCGATTGGCTGAACGAATCAATACCGCAGGATTATTAGCCTGAATAACGAGCAAATCATGCTCAGATAGTACCCCAACCACTTTTGAATCCGGTGTTCCGTCTGCCGTAAGGCAAATGTGATGAATATTGTTTTTAATCATCTTGATTTGTACATCGGCTACGGTGACTCCGGCAGGAGCAGTGATAACTGGGCTAGACATAATTGCACGAACGTTTTGCGATCGATCGACCAGGCCCGTTGCGATTTTACGTCGCAAATCTTTATCGGTGATAATTCCCAAGGGAAAAAAGTCGTCATTAACCACTATGATAGACCCTACGTTTTGTTGGGCCATTATTTTAGCAGCAGCCTCAATACTCATGTCTTCGGCACAGGTGACGGGCGCTTTGCTTTTGTCTAGCGACTGAATTTCGACTAGTCGAAATCGGGCATCAATTAGATGATCATTGTCGAGAAAGATTTTGCCTTTGAAGCTTTCGGATGCACTCACTCGTGCATTTCCCGCAAAATTTTTCGCCATAAAAAAGGCCACTTTAGGATGGTCTTCCAGAAGCTGTTGAATATTTTCGATAGAAATCGCGTAGACGAGCGACTCTTCTACCACTTTAGCGGTCAGAGCGTATGGCTCGTTGGCCAAAAGTGGCCGCAGGCCGAACAAATCGCCTTCGTCGCACTGCTCGATCACGCCTGTTAAATCTTGCTCCTCCCGAATCAAATTCACAGCTCCTTCCTTCACCATGTAGATAAAAGGTAGCGGCTCATCTCCTTGTCGGAAAATCACTTCATCAGGCTGGCGATATTGCAAGTTTACCCCTTGTACGACCGCCTCCAGCGCTTCTCTGGAAAGCAAATTGAAAGGAGGAAAATCCTTGAGGTAATCGTAAATCCGGTTTGAAATAGTAGAAGACATCTGTACCTTTATTTTTATTGTTGAGGTGCTTTGGAACTAGATCAACACCCTTTTAGTTTTCTATTTGATAGCATTAACCTATTGGTTCATTTCATGCCAGTGCGTACTATTTTACAAGGCGAACCGTTTTTGCTTCCGTATAAATTAGTGCACTGCTAATTACATTTAAAAAAATACATCTTTATATTTGTATATGTGCCCGGACAAAAAGTCAGGCATACAACAAACGACCAGACTTAAAAAGCCACATTTTTGGGTTAAAAGCAAGAATATGAAACAAGCATGAGATTTATTAATCATAATTCCCAACCAAGGGTATGATTAAAAAATCTTCATGCGAGAGCGCAGCGGTTCCAATCCGATGGTTATCGGATGTGCAGTCCCGATAAGTATATCGGGATTCTGCAAATTGCGAAGCTGCGGAAATAATTTAAACATATGAAATCTCACTTTAATACAGATTTTCTGGAAGACTCGACAGAAACCCTACGCGCCAT
>JALEHC010000463.1 GCA_022763215.1 Saprospiraceae bacterium | reverse complement strand
TACAACAAGGGCAACGATCGAGGGCCAATTCGCTTCGGCAAGCACGCTTTATTCCGGCTGTAGAATATTTGAATGCAAATCGGCATCGTAGACAACTAATTGAGGAGGTCCATGCTGTGATGAAAGATTATGACATCATTATTACACCTACATTTGGAGGAAAGCAGTTGCTGACAACTAATTTGACGGGGCATCCGGTCGTATGTGTACCAACAGGCCTTGATGAGGAAGGACATCCAACAAGTATTAGCTTTCTCGGTAATTTGTATGATGATGATTTGATTTTGGCTTTCGCCAAATGGTTTCAAGATCAAACTTCATTCGATGAAGCTTATCCACCCTTATTTTATCCCGGAAAAATAAGGTAGGGGAGCAATGCTCCCCGATGATGATTATTTCTTTTTGAAAAGAACCAAATGGTGGATATAATCCATGCCATGTTCTTGTGGACGCTGGCGAATGTCTTGCTCGTAGCGGGTAAAAAATTCGCGTACCAATGTATTGCGTTCGGTTTCTGATCGCTCTTTGCTCAGGCCGACGTAAAAGACCTGATAACTCCATGTTTGTAGCGTACCTGGGTATGATTCGACGAAAGTCGCCTCATCACCTGTTGCACGGAATGCTTCACGGTAAGGACAAGGCGTGTGTAAGTCGTTTATTTGTACAATTTCAAGTTGATTAGATAGTTGCTCATCTGCAACCGCAGCATGATAATCTTCCTTTGAGCGATAATACTGTGGGAAATTCATGTTTTGCAATTCCTCCGCCGTAATTTTCTTTTCGGCTACCATTTGCGAAAGTAAATTGTAGAAGCGGTCGAACATGTGGACACCTTCTGTATTTCCCAGAAATTGGCCTTTATCATTGATACCAAAATTGACTAATAAGAAATACCCACCAGACTGCATTTCGTTGGCACGGTGGTCTAGGATTTTCACCAAATCCGTATGCGATTTTTGGCGGTATAGTGTTTTGGCTTCCTCATCTTGGCTGGCAGCGATATGGACATGATCGCGAATATTTCCAGGAGCAAATTCAAGCCAGTGCATGGCGGTAGCCGAGAAGCCCAGTGTCAACTGATTGGGAGGAAGAATTTGATGGTAGAAACTAACTGGACTGGAGGAGACCGTCAGATGAGGATATTTGCCGAGAATAGACATGCCTTTACCATCCAGATTGTTAAGCATGCGACCGATGGCATTGAAATCATTTTCTGGAAGGTCACTATAATTCAGATGAATTGGCAAGTCGGGCTGCGTTGAGCGAACTTGTTCAATTGTTTTGAGCATCAATTCGAGCGAAGTACCCCCATCTGCTGCCCCAAAATCAGCCAGGCCAAAAACAGTTTGATCAAAATTAGGAAGAACATCTTTTAAGGCTTTTTGAAGGAGAGGAAAAGAAGCGTCGATAACATCTTTGGCACCTTTCGTTTTTGCAGAATATTCGCTCTGCATGGCGAGAAATTCAGTAGTATTCATCTTTTTATACTTAAAGTTTTGGATTGAAAGAACAATCGCTCCAGAATTGGATTTACTGGGTAACAAAAAAAGTCAATAATGATCAGTATTTATTATCAATTGCCGGTAGATGCACCCCTCGATGCGGTTTGGGGAGTATTAGTAGATAAGGTAAATCAACCAGAAAAATATGTCAGTGGCGTTGAATCTGTGGAGGCCGAAAAACTTTCAGATGGAAGAACTCTGCGTACTATGCTTCGCAATGATTTGACCGTCAAAGAAGTAATCGAAGTAGATGAAAAAAAGCGCCTAACAAGGTTTGAACTTAAAGACCATAAATATTACAACGGCCATATCGAAAACACCATTTTTGAGCGAGATGGTGATGTGATTTTGACCTATGAATTGCAATGGGAGGCACATGCAGGTCCAGAAGATTTTGAGAGCACCCGAGCATGGTTTGATCAGGCCGTTTGGGGCACCAAAAAGGCAGCGGAGAAAATGGCGGCCAGCAATTAAATTTGGTGTATCTTAAGGGATATCAGTTAAAACAGGTAAATGGAAAAGTGGATAGATCCAAAGGTTTTGCCTTTGTTGGTGGTCAATTTTATCGGAGCACTTGGCTATAGTGTGATTTTGCCATTCCTGGTGTTTTTGGTTATTGATTTTGGAGGCAACGAGATTATGTATGGATTGGTTGGATCACTGTATCCACTTTTTCAGATGTTTGGCGCGCCTGTCTTGGGAAGTTGGTCAGATCGGATAGGGCGAAAAAAGGTGCTGCTTATCAGTCAGGCGGGTACTTTTTTGTCATGGTGTATTTTTTTGATTGCCTTCGCGCTGCCGGTGGAAGAACTTTTTAACATTTCGACCTCTTTTGCAGGGATCATTACTTTTACCGTGCCTTTAGTGATTTTGATGGCTGCCCGGGCATTTGATGGCTTGACGGGAGGGAATATTTCCGTTGCCAATGCCTATTTGGCTGATATTACAGAACCAGAAGATCGCAAAGCAAACTATGGCAAATTGGCCGCAGCTATGAATTTGGGCTTTATCATTGGGCCTACCTTAGCCGGTATATTAGCCTCTTTACCTTCCGGCAAATTATTAACCGTGGTGGCCTCAGCGAGTATATCATTTGTAGGCATTTTCATCATTCAGTTTTTGTTGCCAGATGTGACGCCTTGTGGCGAGGATGTCAGCGAACTCAAGCAAGAGGACAGCAAAAAAATGTTGAATGTAGAGCTGACAGATTGTGAAGGAAGTGATGAAACACAAGCAAATGTGCGTGTTTGGGACATTCAGAAATTCCCATTTTTTCTGGCCTTATATTTTCTGATCTTTCTGGCCTTCAATTTCTTTTATGCTACTTTTCCGGTTCATGCTTCTGAGAATCTGCAATGGGATTCTTCCGCTTTGGGCGTGTTTTTTACCGTTTTATCGACTTCAATGATTATTACCCAGACCTTTAT
>JALEHC010000073.1 GCA_022763215.1 Saprospiraceae bacterium | reverse complement strand
TTACTTGCACATTCATAGATCAAATATTTATGTTATAGTCGGTTAAGTTGATTGTCCGAGTCTTTCGACCAAATGCGTCATAAAAATGGATTTGCTGCGCATTGGCAGGCACACGAATGATAGCAGATTGTTGGGAGAGGTATCCACTTCCAATTTGATGCTCTATTTTTTGGACTTGACGACCATCCAACTCCATTTTTGCGCTCACTTCATTTGGCTGAAAAGCCAGCGTCGGAAAGGCTGTTTTTCCACTTAATTGATATTGCTCTAATTCTCCATTTGCATTGCTGATAAGTATAGAAAGCTGACCTGAAGCCGCTTGAAATTTCACGGCGGCGCGGGTATCGCCTGTACTATACAAACCAGATTCAGAAGGTGCCAAAAATTCAAAATCCCAATTGCCTTTGTTGATCAGAATAGCACCTCGGGAGGCATCATATTTGCCATTGACCACTTCTGTATTGTACTCATTTCCAACCAAGAGCACATCAGGCCAGCCATCGCTATTAAAATCTTCTATAATCGTACCTTTTACAGGAGCAATTTGCGCTTCCAAAGGAAGCGTATGTAGTTCAAATTGATCCTGGCCCTTGTTTTCCAGGAAAGCTGTTGCATCAAAAGCACAAGTCAATCGATCTACTTCTGATGCGCCCAAAAGCTCCAAAATATCCTGAGTAGTCGATCGAGCGTAATTTTCGTAACGCAGTACCTTCTTCTTGATCTTGGGCAATTGCTGGCTCAATAAATTCAAAGATGGTATTGGATGATAAGCACCTTCTTCATACATAGAAAAAATCGGATCAATGGCACCATTATCATCAAAATCAGCATAGTGCAGTTGAAGCGGATAAGCTGCCGAAATTTCATAAGAATGATTCTTTCCCAGATTACCCAATAGATAATCCGTATCGCCATCATTGTCAAAATCACCACTTGAAATGCTATTCCACATACCAGTCAGCTGATCTAGTCCTGCTTTCGCAGAAATAGCATGCAAGCCGTCTTTTTCCTTTCGGAAAATCTGAATAGCCATCATCTCTCCCACGACTATTAAATCTTGCTGATCATCATTATTATAATCCGTCCATACCGCAGCGGTAACCATGCCAATGTTTTTTAATGGTGGGCACAGCTGCGCTGTGACATCTTTGAAAACGCCATTATTGTTTTCCAATAAATAACTTTGTGGATTCAAAGGATACTTTCCGGGCACGACCCGACCACCTACAAATAAATCTAGATCACCATCTTGGTCAAAGTCGCTGGCAGCAACGGTAGCCGTGCTGCTTCGCATTTGCGGAAGCGCATCCTCCTGCAAACTAAATTGACCTTGACCATTGTTGAGATAGATGCGGTCTTGATAGTTTTCATGCCCTGCATAGCGTTCTGAACCACCACTAGCTACATACAAATCTAGATCGCCATCCTGATCAATATCAATGAACAAGGCGCCCAAATCTTCATAAGCTTCTGTCGAGATTTGCTGCTCTTTAAAGCTACCATTAGGTTGTTGGATCATGATGCGCGCCGGCTGCCCGTAAGCACCGCCAACAAATATATCTTCGAGTTTGTCCTGATTGACATCGCCTACGGCGATGCCCGGCCCTTGCTCGGTAAAGCCATGTAGCAGCAACGACTGCGTTTTGAAGTCGTCGGCTACAATGGGCGCTGGTTGTTCATTATGTTGTAAATCTTGTTTTTGAAGGAGCGTAGCGACTTGAGTTGGCAAACTTGAAGCCTCCTGAGCATCTGAATAGGTCAGTTGTAGGGTCGTATTTGCCGAAAGGCTAAACAAACGCTGCTGCTTGCCGTCTGGCCAACGTACAATCAGACTATCGACTTGGGTATAAGTACCCAAACCAAAATGAATCAATCCCGACACACTACTTTGAAAACCTCTGACCGTTTGATGGTATCGAGTTTGGAAGTGCGGACCAGCATATAATTCCAGCTGTGTGCCAATACCAGCAGCATTGCCGGAAGGCCCCGACAACTGCACTTGCAAATAGTTAGCAGCCAGTGAATCTAGCTCGCGACTTCTGTTATTGTAGACGAATGCCTTTTGATTGATATTATTGACAATCAATTCCAGGTCACCGTCTTTATCCAGATCGGCATACGCGGCACCATTAGAAATGGAAGGCTGTTCAAAGCCCCAGGCCGTTGTTTTCTTTTCAAATTTTTGTTGCCCCTTGTTTTGATAAATATAATTGGGCAAGGTAATAGAAGGCAAATCTTTGAGACTAGCTATGAGTTTTTGGCGTCTTTTTTCGGGGTCTGCAAATTGAGAAACAGCATTTTTTCGGAAATTGACAAAGTCTAAATCTGTAATATCTTTTCCGTAGCCATTGGTGATATAAATATCTTGCCAGCCATCGTTGTCGTAGTCCGCTAATAACGGGCACCAACTCCAATCGGTCTGGTCGATTCCGGCCAAGCGGCCTATTTCGCGAAAGCGGGTCTGGCCATCGCCCAGATGCAGCATATTGCGCATGTGCTGATGTCCGTAACCATAACGGGCAGCCATGTGGAAGCGGTCGTGTTGGTTGGGACCAAACATCATTTTTCGACGGAAATGACTTTCGGGAAGCATATCAAGCGTAACGATATCCATTTGGCCATCGTTGTTGATATCACCGATATCATTACCCATGGAAAAATGACTCATGTGGTCAAAAAACTGACTCGCCTCTTCACTAAAGGTGCCATCCTGTTGATTGATATACAACAAATCAGGAGAGAGATAATCATTAGAAATGTATACATCTGGCCAGCCATCAGCGTTTGCATCTACAATACCAACGCCAAGACCAAAGCCTTCTTGCAAAACGCCGGCTTCCTTAGAAACATCAGTAAAGACCGGATGTCCACGCTCGGCATCAAAATCATTGCGGTATAATTTATCTGTATTTCGGCCAGCTCCATTCTTTAAGATAGAACGAACGGTAATGGCTGATTTTTCAAACCCACCGCCATTGAGGAGATACATATCCAGATCGCCATCGCGATCATAATCAAAAAAGACGGCCTGATTAGATTGGTTTGGATCATTGAGGCCAAATTCAGTGGCCATTTCTCGGAAAGTTGCGTTACCCTGATTGATGAATAGCAAATTGGGATAAATGCTTTTATTTTCGGGTCCGCCTACACTTACGTAAATATCATCCCAGCCGTCGGCATTGACATCTGCTACAGCTACCCCCGTACACCATTTGCCATTGGTATTAAAGCCTGCTGTTTTGGTAATGTCTTTAAAAGAAAGTTGACCTTGGTTGAGATAGAGTTTACTGTCGGTCATATTGCCGGTAAAGACCAGGTCAGGAAGGCCATTTTTATCAAAATCACCAACACCTACACCTCCACCATTGTATAGGTACTCAAAGTTGAGCAGATTGAGATCGCCATCTGGTGTGATGGTATTCTGGAAATCAATCCCGGTTTGACGAGCGTCCAACAATACAAATAGGGTGTCTGTACCAGGCTGAGAACCCTGACAAGCGCAGAGTAAGATCAGCAGGCAAAAGCACCATAAGCGATATGTTGGAAAATATTTCATCATGAGGGTCCATTCACCGAGTTGAAAAAGGAAGGAGCTGTTTTGAAACAAGCCCCTCCCCCGTTTTTGTTAATTAGTAGGATTTTAATTTGCTGAATTACCTACCAGATTTGGGTTTCTATCCAATTCAGTTTGTGGAATCGGAAGAATATCTTTACCCTCAGAATAGGTATTAAATTCAAAGTCATGTGATTGTAGTTCTTCCAATTCTGCAGCATTTTCTAACAATCCCCAGCGCTTGATATCATACCAACGCTTACCTTCAATAGCCAGCTCCATGATACGCTCGTGCTCAAGCTGATCCATAAATTGATCAAGCGAATAAGCAGCAAATTCTGCCTCACGATCTGGTAAGTTAGCGCGGTCTCTTACTTGCTGTACATAAGAAGCTGCTTCTGCGATATTGCCGGAATTAGCCAAACACTCTGCATACAACAACAATACATCTGCATAGCGAATGATGTGGTAGTTAAAGCCAGAAGTAAAGGCATCTGTGCCATTCACAGCATTGGTGTACTTCTTGATATAGTAATCATTTTCACCAAAGCCACGCTCAAACCAATCTACACCATAAGCAGTAGTATAACCTTCTTCTGGTTCGTACGACAAGATAGTGGCATGGTATCTTGGATCAAGTGTACCATCTACTGTCAACTCTTTCCGCATTTCGTTGTACAAAAACTCTGTTGGGAAGAAGTCGAAGAAATCACCAACGGAATAAGTAGGCGTCAATGCAAGGAATTGTCTCCAGTTTACATTCGGATCACCACCCCAGTTAAATTCTGCATTCTCACTAGTCGTAAATTCTGCCCAGAAAATACGGCCTGGATTAGATTGCTCTACCGCAGGGTCTTGAGAGAACAAATCAAAGTAGTTGTCTGCCAATGCATACTGATTAGAATTAACGACCTCTCTGAATAGAGGAAGCGCATCACTGTAATTGCCTTCGTACAGGTAAGTCATACCTAGCAAAGATTGTGCAGCACCTTTGGTCGCACGACCTTCCTGACCAGCATCTGCACCGGTTACATCATTATAGCTAAGTGGAAGTCTTGCAATTGCTTCCTGAAGATCTAATCTTACCTGTTCGTAAATGATGGAACGATTTACCTCTGTATTACTTGGATAGAATGACTCCGCTCCTTTAGGTGTTTCCAGAATTAGAGGTGCATTATCATGCGTATTAGCTAATTTGAAATAAGCTAATGCTCTTAGGAAATAAGCCTGTCCGAGCAATCGGCCACGCAAATCTTCATCAATATCCTCTACTTGAGGTATGTTTTCCAAAACTTGATTTGCTCTTGAAATCATAATGTAATGGCCTGCCCAGAAAATTTCTAGTGCCGCATCTGTAGCCGGAAGCGTAAAGGAACTAAAACCAGTCATAAAAGTCCATGGACTTCTACAAGAAAGCTCATCGCCTCTACCATCATCATAAATTGGTGTTACCCGCTGATACATACCATCGATAATCAAGGCATTGTAAATCGCATCTACAGCAGCAACAGCCTGGGCTTCATTTTCGTAAAATTGCTCTGATGAAAGTCGGTTTGGATCGACAATTTCTAGTTCATCATTGCAGGCATTTGTTCCAAAAAGGATAAATGCCAAAGTCAATATGGTTAATATTTTATTATTCATATTTAATTAAAATTTAAGTTGCAAACCAAACATTGTTGTTCTTGGTCTTGGGAAAGTACCAAAATCAAAACCTGGATTCAGGATACCTGCTTGGAAGTCAGGATTATACCCTTCGTATGCTGAAAAAGTGTATACATTTTGAAGCGTGCAGTAAATACGCGCACTCTGAATACTCAATTTGTTCAACAAAGAAGGATTGAAAGAATACCCCAATGAAATCGTGTTGATACGGAAGTAATCTCCACTCTGCAACCAACCCGGACGGTCGGAATCACGCTGGTTGTTGTTCGGATCATTCAAAACAACTCTTGGAATATCCGTATTGGTATTCTCAGGTGTCCATCTGTCCAAAATGTCTTCGTGCCAGTTGGTATATCCGGAAGTGACCATCAAACCACGGTAAAGGTTACTGTTAATCAGATTACCACCACTACCCTGTCCGAAAATAGTAAAGTCAAATCCTTTGTACTCCGCTACGATATTCAATCCATAGTAGTAAGTTGGCATACCACTACCCAAGTACTGACGATCCGCTTCATCAATGATGCCATCATCATTCAAATCCACAAATTTGATATCACCAGGTGCCGTATTCGCATTCTGGAAAGGTGATTCATTAATTTCAGCTTGGTTCTGGAAAATACCATCATACACCCAGCCATAGTGCTGACCAATTGGCTGACCAACTTCTGTACGTGCTCCTGTACCAGAGAGAAAGTCAAGATTACCAATATCCAACACCTCATTTCTTACCGTATAGAAGTTAGGTGCAATACTCAATGCTACATTACCAATACGTGGTCTCCAGTTCGCTGAAAATTCAACCCCAGAGTTCTCAATAGAACCTGCATTCGTAGTCAAACCAGCCAATGAACCATTAGACAATGGAATAGGCAAGTCGATCAATACATCTTCAGAAGTATTTGAGTAGTACTCTGCGGTAAATTCTAATTTACCATCCCACATACTCAAATCAACACCCACACTTCTCGTAATTCTTGTTTCCCAAGCAATGGCAGGGTCTACCAATATAGTAGTTGCCGCACCCAATACACGACCAGTAGAATACTCATAAGGAATCGCACGGTTGATGGTACTCTGATAACGGAAGTTACCAATCTCCTGATTACCCAACTGACCATATCCACCTCTAATCTTTAGTTCAGAGATAGCAGATGGCAATGGCAAATCGTTGTGAACTTTCCAAGCAACACCCACAGATGGGAAAATCGCAAAGCGATCTTGCTCTCTAAATCTGGAAGAACCATCATTACGGATGTTCAAAGTCAACAAATAACGATCATCAAACGAATAGTTGATTCGACCAAAGTAAGATAGCAAAGATGCTGGCTGACGATTGTCGGTTACACTAAAGGAAGAAGCATTTGCCAAACTTAAAATGTATGGCTTCTCTAAGCCAGAACCTACCGCAGCAAACTGACGGAAGTTAAATTCTTGGAAACTTTGTCCTACCAAAACAGACAAATCGTGCTTGCCAAATACATTCTTGTAAGAAAGTGTATTTTCCACAAGGAAAGAATTAGAAGAACGATCACCTACCTGAAGCTCCGCCGTTGGTCTTGGGAAGAAATATCCCAAATCATACTGAGGTGCAAACAACTGATCCGTAACATCGGTATTGTCATACTGCAAGTTCAACTTATAAGTCAATCCTTTTGCAATCTCCAATTCTCCGTACAAATTTGCCAACAGGCGATTTACCTGCGTTTCGTTTTGTACCAAAGAGTTAAACCCTGGAACATTCAAAGTAATAGACTGGTGAATAACCGCATCTGCACCACCATAACCACCTTCCCGATTCGGATCCAAAAGAGGAATAGTTGGAGCAGCTTGCAACAAGTCATTTACCAAGGTCGGACGTCCACCCGGCAAGAACAAAGTAAATGGTCCGGTATAGAAAAGTGGATTTTCATCCGAACGCATCGCATAAAAGTTCTCCCCAATCTTGAAGCGGCCAAACTGACTTTCAGAATTCACACGTAATGAATAACGCTTGTAATTCGGTCCATCCCCAACAAGTGTACCTTTGTTGTCGATATAATCAAGGGAGATGTAGTAGTTCGTTTTGTCCGTACCACCTGAGAAATTAAGGTTATAGTTTTGGATAGAACCATCCTGATAACCTTCATCTTGCCAGTTGGTATTGATATCATCAATGAAATTTGGCGAATCCGGATCATTACCTGGCACTGGTGCCTGGCCTGCATTAGCCAATACCTCATTATTGATCAGCTGATACCCGCCACGTTCCAATACTGGAATGCGATCTGGAACCGTCTGTAGACCAGCATAAGCAGAAAAACCAACGCTTAGTCTTTCATTTTTGCTACCTGATTTGGTGGTGATAATAACAACACCATTAGCAGCACGGTTACCATAAATAGCACCAGAAGTCGCATCTTTCAATACCTGAATAGACTCAATGTCATTCGGGTTGATATCGCGAATACCTCCTGGAAGCGGGAAACCATCAACTACATAAAGTGGTTCTGCACCAGCACCCAAACCAAAAGTACTAACCCCGCGCACACGCACGGAAGGGGATGCCCCCGGCTGACCGTCTGTCGTAATAGAAACACCAGCTACGCGGCCTTGCAACATTTGCGTCACATCGTTGGTCGCTTGCTTCGTCATTTCTTCTGTGTCTACCACACTGACTGCTCCGGTCAAATCTTCTTTTCGTTGTGTACCATAACCTACGACAACGACTTCATCCAATATTTCGGATGCTTCCTCCATCGTAACATCAATCGTTGACTGATCGCCAACAGGTACTTCCTTGGCCTGATAACCGGTATAGGAAAAAACAAGAATGTCTTTCGCTTCGGCACTGATGCTGTAGCGACCATTCACGTCGGTTGCCGTTCCTATCAGGCTGTTCTTCACAACTACATTCACACCAATGAGCGTCTCGCCCGATGTGGATGTAATCGTTCCTGTAATCGTTTTGCTGTTTTGGGCCATTGCGGTGCCGAAAAACAACAAAAATAAGCCGGCGACCATCCCCATTTTGAGGTATATCTGATGTCGGACACCAGCGCTTAATTTTGTTAAGTGTTTTTTCATAAGCTAAGAGTTAATAGAATAAGTGTTAAAACTACACTTGCAAATGTAAATTATGCTTAGCTACAAACCAAATTATTTTCTGAATTTCTGTGCAAAAAAGTATAACAATCCCCACTAGGGACATATACTAAAATTTAATTTTTTGTGTGTTTTTCACATTTATTTGGCTAAATTTGCAGTACGCCAAGTTATTTTCAAACTAAAGACCTGCTCATTGGGACACCTATGCGCAAGTCTGATAAGCACTTAAGATTCATGGATTTTGCGAACGGAAATGCAAAGACCTACCAATACCACAAAGAAGACAAGGTATTACTAGCGGTTGACTGCATTATTTTTGGATTTGATGAAGAAGACTTAAAAATTCTATTAATCAAAAGGGGCTTCGAACCAGAAATGGGGAAATGGTCCTTGGTTGGTGGTTTTCTGCAAAAGCAAGAAACCCTCGAAACGGCTGCGACTCGCATCCTCAACCTCTACACGGGTCTAGACAACATCTACATGGAGCAGGTAGCGACCTTCAGTGAAGTCGATCGTGATCCGGTAGAACGAACCATCTCCACAGCCTACTATGCTTTGATTAATATAGAAGAACACAACCAAAAGCTCAACAAGCAGTTTTCTGCCAATTGGTTTAGCGTGGCCAAAGCCCCCAAACTCATTTTTGACCACGACAAAATGATCCAGCACGCACTCAAACGCCTGCGCAACCGAGCCGCCACCCAACCCATCGGCTTCGAATTGCTACCCGAAAAATTTACCATGCGCCAACTCCAGAAACTCTACGAAGCCATCTGGGATACCCAACTCGACAAACGCAACTTTATCAACAAAATTCGCTCCCTCAACATACTGGAAAAACTGGACGAAAAGGACAAAACCTCTTCCAGAAAAGGCTCCTTCCTCTACCAGTTTGATCCACAAAAATATCAGAGCGAAGAAGGTAAACCGTTTGTCCTAAACTTTTAGTCCGAATAGGTCTATCCACTTGTTTTGGGCAGCTATTCGCGCTGTCCGCTTGTACGCAGCACCCTGCCCGGCAGTCATCGCTGGCAGCAGGCCTGTCTTCCCCTGTCAGCCAAGCCTGCCACCGCGCTGTCATGCCAGCCAGTGCACTTTGTATCGCTCCCATCCCGGCTGCAGGAGATTTAT
>JALEHC010000462.1 GCA_022763215.1 Saprospiraceae bacterium | reverse complement strand
TCAATACACCTAAAACCTTTATTCAATGAGTGTACTTATCAAGAACCTCGCCTTCGAAGGCGGTGGGGTCAAAGGCGTTGCCTATGCCGGGGCAGTTGAAGTGCTCGAAGAGTACGATATGCTGAAAAACATAGAAAAAGTAGCTGGCACTTCCGCCGGATCGATCGTTGCTTGCCTAGTTGCCCTCAATTTTACCGGAGAAGATATTTGGAATATTGTAAAAGCTATGCCGATGAAGTCATTTGAAGACAAGGCCTGGTTTGGTTCCAAATTGCACAACTACGGTATACACCCTGCTAAAACTTTTTTGAAGTGGTTGGAAGATACCGTGAAAGAAAAAGGTATTACGCCAACGACTACATTTGCAGACATGCAAGCCAAAAAGGAGTTTAAAGAACTTCATGTTTTTGCTTCGGATATTTATGCACATAAAGTGCAGGAATTTTCCCCGCAAACAACCCCCAAAACCTATGTCATTGAGGCCATTCGTGCGTCTATGTCTATTCCGTTGTTTTTTTATGCTTGGAAGTTTTCCAATAACGAGCCTAATGATCACCTCTATGTCGATGGTGGAATGGTTTATAATTACCCAATCACCGCTTTTGACCCGAAACCAGCTGATCCGGACCAACCCATACTTCCAAATATGGAAACGCTAGGCTTTCACCTCGATAATTTGAGTGGAGAGGAAAATGTCAACAAATTCGGATATGGCCATTGGGTTGATTATGTAAAAAATACTTTTGAAACCTTGATGCGCTCTCAGAATATTGAGTTTTTGAGAGACCCTCAGAATTTGCAACGCTCTATTCGGATCAACGACCTGGGCGTGTCTGCGACTAATTTTGACCTGTCAGATGCCATGAAGGAACATTTGCGTGGAAACGGCAGAAAGGCTACCGAAGGTTTTATGGAAAAACATGGCATTCCAAAGCCTAGTTAATAAGAAAATTGACTTCTACAGAAATCGGTATTAAGAATGGGCTTGGTACTGATTTCTTTTTTCTTTTGGGTGGCTTTCGCCAAATGTAAGCGCTTAGGCTACAGAGCAATTAGCATCCAAAAAAGCACAATAGTTTATGGTTCGCTGAGCACCATTTGTTCGAGCGTAGCGAGTTGCATCATTGTGTTATTTGGTAATGCATAACCCAAATCATAACAAAAGCGGTAGGGGAGTCCATCGGGTAAGATGACCTCATGTGTGAAATACTGAAATTGAAAACCTCTGATTTCCAGTTTTGAGCGATGAATGCGCGTATGGCCACTGTTGTATAGTTCTGACAAGATGCGCCAATTTCGGCGAAGAACTTTGTTGACTTTTCGAATTAGTTGCCGAGTATCGCGGTTTTGTTGATTATGATAGGCACTTCGACACTGATCAGAACAAAATTTTTTGTCTTGTCTGCCGAGTAGTCTTTCATCACATTCCAAGCAAAATCGTTTCATAGCTACATCTTTTTTCAGTTTGTCGGTTATTTATTAATACCGATCAGATGAAAAAAGTAATCGCGATAAACGGATATTTGCTTTTTATTGACTTTTCTGAAACTCGAGGACTTCTTTTGCTTGTAGCAAATGTCGCTCTTCGTGCATCGTCAACAATAACATGGCTTTGCCAAGGGGCATAGTGATAAAAGAAGCAGCCGGAGAGGTAATTGTAATGGACGGATCTCTATGTTTGAGTCTCTCAAAAAGGTCGATTAGTTTTTCGTTATGTGTCAGAAAAGTATCGATAATACTTTTGTCAAATTCACTTTGCTTTGGTTCAAACAGCGGAGCTGTTTTCATTTTTCGTCTGTTTTCAGGATTGGTTGCTTTAAGTAAGAGATTAGCAAAAAGGTTGGGGAGTCCAGGTATGCGTTCCCAAAAAGTAGTCGGACTATTATCGAGCACTTTTTGAAGTGATTTGAAGTACAACTTATTGATGACCATCAAATGTTCAAGACATTCTGCGATACTCCATCGGTTGCTATCTGGTTTCCAGTTGAGTTCCTCGACTGAACAGGTGGAGAAATGGGTTTTGACTTCTTCATTAACGGCTTTGAGTCGTTGAATAAGTTCAGATGCTTGATTGGCGGTTTTCATATTGGGCGATTGATGATGATCCAATTACTATTTACGTCTAGAAAGATAGCTTCTGGAAAGACCTTTTGGAAATTTTCTCGATAAAAATTTTCGGTTTGTATACGATCCTTTTTATTTGCCGAAAGGCAGTTGTAAAAAAGTATGCCATTTGGCGAAAGCCGCGCCTCTAGTGCCTTGAGAAAGTCCTGACTTTTGAATCGTTCAGGAGTGATGTCGTCCAAAAAGATATCCATGCAAATCAGATCAAATTGCGTTTGCGATTGATCAATATAAGCTTCTGCATCGGTGCAAATTAGTTGGATCGGAGATTCAATTTCGTCCAACACATATTTATTAGCCAGATAAACCACTGCTTCGTCTGCTTCGATAGCCGTGTATTCAAACTGCTTTTTAAAGTTTTTTTCGAGCATCCAGGGGATAGAGCCAAGCCCAAAGCCAAGAATAAGTACTTGCTTGATGGATTGTTGCTCAAAGTCGAGGTGTTGAAATGCCTTAAAGAAGTTATCGTATAGGTCGCCATACGAGTAAATCGCATTAGCGGTGCACAACTGATACCGCCCTTTTTTGAGGCTGACGTAAAGGTGCGGATTGAGGTCACTGGGTGCACTTTCGATATGAATTTCCGAAAGGTAGCTCAGGTAACGCTTCCAAAGAGGTTGCTGCATTTAATCTTTCTTTTCCCAACGACGGTACTTCGCGGTATCTTCAAATACACGCAATAAAATCAGGCGATCTTCCACTTCAAAATTCTTTTTACGGCGCGCGTAGACGCGATCGACGGTATCAAAAGCTTTATCTGTTTTGTAGGTCGTAAAGCCTTGAGCACCACCCCAAGAAAAAGAAGGGATAAAATTGCGTGGAAACCCACTGCCAAAAATATTGCACGAAACGCCGATAACCGTGCCGGTATTAATAGTCGTACTAATGGCCAGCTTGGAGTGGTCGCCCAGTATCATGCCCAAGAATTGCTGCCCGGACTTGACAAAGCGCTCGTCGATATAGCTCCACAACTTGACCTCGTCGTAGTTGTTTTTTAGGTTAGAATTGTTGGCGCCAGCGCCGATATTACACCATTCGCCAACTAGCGAATTACCTAGGTAGCCGTCATGGCCTTTATTGGAATAGCCTTGAATGACAGTGCCTTGCACTTCTCCACCTATTTTCGAGACCGGGCCAATGGTGGTGCCACCATATATTTTAGCTCCCATTTTTAGCACGGATTTTTCGCATAGAGCAATAGGCCCTCGCAGCATACAACCCTCCATGATGGTCGCATTTTTGCCAATATAAATTGGCCCCGTAGAGGCATTCAGAATGGCACATTCAACGCTCGCTCCTTCCTCTACGAAGATATTTTCTTTGCCGATGACCTGATTGGTGTCACTGAGTGGCTGTGATTTTCTACCACGAGTCAGCAGATTAAAATCTTCCTGAATAGCTTTTTCATTATATCGGAAGATATCCCAGATATGATCGATTTTGATATAGTCCGTACCAGCCAGATCGACGCCGTTGAGTTCATTGAAATCTTCGTCATTGATCAGGCGTTCGAATTGTTGTTCACTCAATTTAGCAGCGATTAATTCTTCACCATTGAGGAAAGCCTCGTTGAAATCCATTTGATTGATCAGACGGCAGAGCTGGTCAGAGGGTAGGGCAGAAGCATTGATAAGATAATTTTCTGTACCGTAATCGATGGGGTATTTTTCGGCCAGATAATCGCGGGTGATATAAGAAACAGTTCCGCCTAGTTGGCGTTCCCATTTTTCGCGTATGGTCAAGATACCGATGCGTAATTCACTTACCGGACGCAGGTAGGTGAGTGGGAGAAGGCGATCACGAATTTCATTATCGAAGAGAATGATGTTTTTCATGGGCTGGAAGCTTACGTTTTTTGGTGGCTATAAAGTTCGGTATAAAGCATGAAGATAAAAAGTGTCAACGGATAGAAATTGTTGACATAATAAAAAAGCCCCAGTCCTTGGTAAGGGAATGGGGCTTTTTGGACTTGAAAACCGCTTAGTTTAGTTATTACGCTTGCTAAACTTGGCGAATTTCTTGTTAAATTTATCGATACGACCAGCCGAATCGACAAACTTCATCTTACCAGTAAAAAATGGATGTGAATACGCAGAGATTTCCATCTTTACAAGTGGGTATTCTTTTCCGTCTTCCCAAGTAACTGTTTCTTTGGATGGGGCACAAGATTTAGTTAAAAATTCCTCATCACAAGAAATGTCTCTGAAGACAACCATTCTATAATCCTCTGGATGTGTATCTTTTTTCATGTCTTTTTTCTTTTCTTTTCTCCAAACAGGACGCAAATTTACGTTTTTTATTAAAAAAATGAAAGGCCCAATGGAATTTATTTGAGGCTAAGCATTGTATATTCATCATAAACACCAGCAATATGAGTTCACTTCGTGCCCCGATTGGCCTAAAACGCTGCGCTGCCATGATCGTCCTTCGCTCTGGCGATCAATTTCTATTGCTCAAAAGAGCTAAACCACCTCATGTAGGAAAATATGTGCCTGTAGGCGGCAAACTCGATCCGTTCGAGGATCCATATTCGGCCGCTTTACGCGAAACGAAAGAAGAAACAGGCATTGCGCTCAAAAAACTCAAGTATGGTGGTTGTCTGATCGAAACGGCTCCGATTGATTACAACTGGCAGTGCAATATTTATATCGCCGATATTCCATACCAAGAGCCTCCTTTTTGTGATGAAGGTGAGTTGGAATGGATTGCATTTGATCAGCTCGATAAAATTCCGACACCCCCCACGGATTGGCAAATTTATCAATATCTGAAAAGAGAACAAGCATTTGCACTAAATGCTATCTATGATAAAGATTTGAACCTCTTGTCGATGGTGGAAGAAATAGAAGGGCTGGAACTAATAGTATGATGAAAATGGGGAGAATGATAAGCCTTTCCTATTTGCCGAAAGGCTTATCATGGTTGAGGAACATTTATAACTCATTCAATTGTTTGAGTAAATCTTCTGTTGCAGAAGTATCTTCTCCATCTTTTTTGCCGAGTTTGATGGCCTCCTGTGCATATTTAATGCCTTTTGCTTTGTTTTTAAGTTTCAAGTGGATCGCAGCAGCCGTATCGTTGTTGTAGTAGTTCGATTCAAGCGCAACCGACTTTTCCGCCCACTTGGCCGCTTCGGTCAAGTAAGCCGCATCTTCAGTCATTTCGTATACTGACCACGCGATAGAATTGTAGAAATTCCAATTGTCTGCTTCATACTTTTTGAAGTAATCCACTGCCGCATCCAGAAACTGATCTTTGCTGGAAGGAGAACGACTGAGTTGTTGCAAATTCCATTCCGCAGCAAATTGCTTGCCTTGCTCTGGGAATAATTTGGCGAAAGCCGCTTCCACCTTAGACAATTCGGTAATTCGTTGACGCATCACACTGTACAAAACGGCCATTTTTAGTTTGCCATCTACATCCTCTTGCCCGATTACTTGGTAAAAGTGGTCTTTATTATCGGCAATATACTTCGTCAATTTGTGATCGATTTTATCAGATGGCGCCATGTCAAAGATAAACTTGGTATTGTCAAGAGCGGTCCAGTCTTTTTGTGTATCGAGGTAAGTATTGACCGCTTCATCAGCATCTGCCAAGCGAGATTCTTTCATGGCGCGGGCATACTTGCGTAAAAATTCAGGCGAACGATCACCTGCTTCGTACTTTTTCATCAGTGCACCGGCCTGGCGGTCAGGGTCCATAGCGGCATGACCAAGGTCAAGGAAGTCTTCAGGTGCCCGGCTACCGATTGCCTGGTGAACGAGTTCACCTTCACCATTGATAAACAAGAGCGAAGGATAAGCACGGACTTTGTACTTTCTAGCAAAATCAAGGCCTTCACCTTTTTCCATATCCATTTTGAGGTTGACAAAGGTCGCATTGTAATAACTGCCTACTTCTTCTGTTGGAAATACATTGGCCGTCATCCACTTACATGGACCACACCAGGTGGTATAGGCATCAACAAAAATAATTTTGTCTTCTTCCTGTGCTTTTTTCATTGTTTCTTCCCAGCTCAGGTGTTCGAATTGGATGCCTGCGCTTTCCTGTGCGAGCATGGCAAAACTAAGATGCAGCACAAATAATAAGGTAAATAGATTCTTCATAGGTGAAATATTAGATTTTTAAGTTTTTTCAAATGATTGAGGTGATTTCCAGACATTGGCTTAGCCGGTAAAATCCATTTAAAGATACATTTTCGAAATGAAATTGCAGGAGTACTTGGCCTCCAAGTCCGGAAAGGATCGTCAAACCGACATTGGCTTAACG
>JALEHC010000461.1 GCA_022763215.1 Saprospiraceae bacterium | reverse complement strand
GGATTACCCGACTTGGTAAAAAAGGTCGGTGCTAAACGGATCATTTAATGTAGCATTTGCTGACAAGCAAATGCAAGGCTTGGACAAGATTTGGCATTTTGAACAACAAATATTAATTCTATGACACACCAAATTGTAAGAGGCTTCATGCTTCTCGGAGTAATCACGCTTTTAACTAATTGTACAGAAGACGAAAATGATAATGGAACAGAACTGATGGGACAGGTACAGTTTGAATTAACTGATGCACCCATCGACGATGCCGCTGTACAGGCATGTTTCGTAACCGTTTCAGATGTAATGATCGACGGGGAAAGCATTAGTAGCTTTGAAGGAACACAAACTATTGACCTACTCGCTTATCAAAATGGACAGGTCGAATCACTCGGTATCGCAGATGTAGAAGCAGGTACTTACAGCAATATTACGCTGGTACTTGACTATGAAACCGATGCAGCCGGAAATAGCCCAGGCTGCTATGTGCTAACCACTGATAATGCCAAGCACAGTTTATCTACTGCTGCTAATCTCTCCAATATGCTTACGCTAAATAGCGGAGATTTTGAAGTACAGGAGGGCATAATGACCAATGTCGTTTTAGACTTCGATGTCAGAAAAGCCGTAAAAAGACAAGATGATGGGCCATCCGATCAGTACGAATTTGTGACGAGATCAGAAATCGAGTCCGCTATCCGTTTTGTGGATAAAGATGAAACTGCGATGATGGAAGGAGAATGTAATGACAACATGAATATGACTTCCAAAATTGTCGTGTATGCCTACAAAACCGGAACATTTGACCTGAATACAGAAACAAGCGGTCAAGGCACCAGCCAGATTATGTTCAAAAATGCAGTAAGTAGTGCCGTGGTGGATAGCCAAGGCAATTACACCCTTGCTTTTCTGGAAGCAGGTGATTACGAATTGCACTTCTTTGGCTATGATGATATGGACAACGATGGCCAGATGGAATTACAAGGAGAGCTTGAATTGAGCTTGCTGGGCAACCTCGGCCTCAACCTGAATTTGATTAAAGTAGATGCAGGGGTAGACCTGAACATCAACGTCAATATAATAGGCATACTCCCATTATAACATATCCCAATTACAATAGAAAATTTGCCGCTCTTAGCCATTTGGTAATGCGGTAAACAAGTTTTATAGTGTAAGCCTGATTTGGAATAGGCCTGAATGTACCGCATTTAGGCCTTTCTTTTAATCCGTAATCTCGTCTATGATTTTAGCACTCAACAGGCACAGCGGTATACCACCACCAGGATGCACACTCCCCCCACAGAAATACAAGTCCTGTATGCGATTCGAAAAATTTGGGTGCCTCAAAAATGCAGCCATCCGATTATTTGAACTGGTACCATACAAGGCTCCCAGATGAGAGGCTGTTTTTGATTCAATACGCACCGGATCAAGAATTTCCTCGCACTCGATCAATTGTTCAACATCCACTTTGAGCATCCGGCTTAACTTTTTCAGGGTATTTTGGCGTACTTCCGGAATGACTTCCTCCCAGTTTTGCCCAGTATTAGGGGGCACATTGATCATTACAAACCAGTTTTCTCCACCCGCTGGCGCATCCGATGGCTCACGTTTAGAGGTAATATTGATGTATACGGTGGGATCGTCAAACACTTTCCCCGCTTCCATTTCTGCAAACTCTCGTCGATAATCTTCACTAAAAAAGATATTGTGCACGCCCAGTTCCGAGAAATTTTGTCGAATACCCCAATAAAAAATAAGCGCAGAAGTAGACTTCGGTTGTTTTAGGATTCGCTCAGGTGCTTTTTGGTCGGGCAACAACTGCCGATAGGCATGGAAAATGTCCATATTGCAGATAATGCGGTCAAAGCCATGTTTTTGGCCTTTGACAATCAAGCTTTTAGCTTTTCTATTTTCCACCACAATTTGGTCTACGGTAGCTTCAAATACAAATTTTACCCCTTTGCGTTTCGCCAGCTCATAGATACTTTCGGTGATGGCATGCATGCCTCCTTTCGGGAAATAGGCCCCGATATGGTGTTCGAAGTGCGGAATGATATTAAGTAAGCCTGGTGCTTTGTATGGATTAGAGCCATTATAGGTCGCAAAGCGATTGAATAACTGTACGAGTTTTGGATGCTTGGCTATGCGTTCATTTGCCCGGTTCATACTGCTAAACAAATCAAGCGTAGGTATACGCACAATGGCCCTGGCTACATCTTTGGTTAGCCAAGTATCTACTCGGTGTAGTGATTTTTCAAGAAAAGTACGACCAGTGAGCTCATATTTTCTTTCGCTTTCGCGTAAAACCTTTATCAATCGCTTGGCTGGAACTTGTAGTACGCGCTCGGTTTCCTCGGCAAAGGCTTGCTTATCGGCATACGCATTTAGCCGAGTGCCATCTTCCCAAAAATAATGGCAAACCGTATCGAGCTTTTCATAACCAAAATAGTCACGTGGATTTTCTCCGGCAAGCTCAAACAATTCATCTACATAATGAGGCATAGTAAACAAGGACGGGCCTGCATCAAACCGATAGTTGCCCAGTTCAAATGCCGATAGTTTGCCACCCGGATAATTATTACTTTCAAAAACGGTGACTTCATGGCCTTTTAAGGCCATGCGTACTGCGCTGGCAAGGCCAGCAATTCCAGAACCAATAATACCTACTTTCAAAATGAATATTTTTGGCAAGAAACAAAATTGTATTGGAAAGGTTGGTGGGAATGCGATTCAAGTGGTATGAATAACTAAAAAACTGCCTGCACTTGGTGCAGACAGTCCTATTATCTAGCTCTCAAAGTGGTATTTACCAGCTTTGGAGTGAATTTACCCAATGATTTGGTCAGCATTTTGTGTTCTTTTTTATCTAATGCTGCCAAAGCTTCCTGATTGTCTTTCTCAAAATCTTCGAGGATATCTTTATTAAAAAGACCCAATACTTTGCCAAAGTCTTTCATGCTAACTTCACCGATTTTACTCAATACATTGTTGAGTCGGTTTTCCGTAACATAGCAAAGCATTTCCTCTCGTAATTCCAGTACGTGCTCCGGCAAAGTGACGGACTTCCTGACTTTTCGAGTAGCTTGCTTTTTTTCGGACCATTTTTCGTTTTTATTTTTCAAAACGACTCTTGCTCCGCTTTTCAAAAAACAGCTCTCTACTGGTTTGATGACAACACCCTCGCAAATATTATCTGCAATTGGTGGCAATCCTAGCAAATCAGGAATGGTCGTTTGAAATGCATTGGCATAAGCCAGACACTCTTGGAGCGTACCTTTCAACAATGGCTTAGCGTAAAAGAATCCGGCTTTCGCCAAATATTTCTCTACTACATCCATGTTGAGATATTGCTCCCCATTAATTACAATATCAAAGGCATAAAAGTGGTTACCAGGCGCATAAAATACGCCCTTCTGAACTTTCATGGCTTGCTTGACAGTGTCTACTTCCGGGTGTGGATAGCTTCCGCCAAATACCTCACCGTACACCTGTAGCCGAGTCAGCTCATAGCCATCTGCTTCGATCAATTGCCAAAGCAATTGAAGGGTAGAAAGATGCCGATCCATCAACAATTGATGATTGTAAAAATGCTCATCAGACTGCAATAAACCTGATCTCTTGGCACTCATAAAATGCTGACCGTCTTCACTGAGGAAGCTAAGGTTACTACCGTGTACTTTTTCTTGTACAACGAAAGTACCCTCTGCCAACCCTTCTCGTTCCACACGTTCCAAAAAACGTGTCTGATAAGTGTTTTCAATAGAATTGTACTTTCTGAACAACATGATAAATCTTTGATTACTGAAATAGTGTAATCCTTGGCCAATTTGTACACCTAATTTGCAAGAGATTCTACATTCATCCGATCGCAATAGTTCCGGCTTTTAAAGATTTCCGCTGATTAACTATGCTTGTAAAGTGAAAAACGGTGATCTTTCGCACAATAATATTTCAAAAAAACACTTACATTTGATTACGTGAAAGCATTTGCATACATATTACTATTTCAGTTTACTTTGGGCGCTTTGCTTCCAAAGAGCGATTTTAGTCAGCTTCTGAAAATCAATAATCTGGTACAACATTATCAGCTGCATCAGGCAGATGCTTCCTTGGATGGCGTAACGATCTCTTTTTCAGAGTTTCTTTATATCCATTTTATCGATAGTGATGAACATGATCAAGAAAATGGCAATCATGAACATCAATTGCCACTTTATGACTTGACGGTATC
>JALEHC010000072.1 GCA_022763215.1 Saprospiraceae bacterium | reverse complement strand
TCATCCATTACATTGGATTCCTTGGTAATATAACTTGCGAAAAACCGCATTTCCATTAAATCTTCCCAGGAATGTACCTGTTTGTCATTTCCCGGAAGGTAAACCGGCTGACTAGCCAACATTTTACGTGCTTGTGGGTAGTTGATCCAATAGAGTACTTTGGAGTATTTCAAATTGCCAAAATCATCATACTCATCCAGAATAGGTGCAATACCTAAGATACGAACCTGCATGGTAGAAGTACGAGCATCAAAGAACCATACCTCTTTAAGCCGGAAACGAGTGACCTCCTCTGGATTAAAATCATCGGTAACGACTTGAGGTTCATCTTCCATTGTTTGTGGGTTGGTCACCATCACGGTATCCGTTGTGTGTAGGCTTTTTTGTAATTCATCTACATTCAAAGGCATGCTAAAATCATCCGTTTCTGGGGAGTATGCAGCTAATTCACCACTTAATACAGCATCATTCAGAATTTGAATAAGCGGCATTTTGGGATTTCTGAAAGTCAGATTCATTTTTTGTCGGGTGTCGATTTCTCTCCAAATTCGTTTTTTCCAGAGAATATCTGCTTCTCGCACAGGTTGATAAGCCAGAACTCGTTTTTCCTGCATGGTATGATCACTTACCACATCATCAATAGGAAGTGATGGACCAGAGGAAGCTTCCAGGTCAATACTCTGTGGTTGTGCATTTGCCGAAAGGCAGCAAGTAAGTAATACAAGGGCAATACTAAGTATACGCATATAACGGAGCTTGTGGCCAAAGGCCGGTTAATAAAAAAACAAAACCATTTGAGAGAAAGTCTGAGTAGACGGACAGTACAAACCACGGTGAGTTGCTACTGTAACGTCTCGATGTAATTACGGAGGTTTAGTCTTAACACTATTTAACTTTAAAAATCATTCCATTCATTTTTCGGTCATAGGTATCGCCGGGACACTTGACCCGGATGTCATCAAAGAAGTACGTATCACCTCGTTCGGCAGCATCAATCAGTCGCTTTGCAGCACCTCTGAATCGGGCACCCTGATTATTTTCGACAATCACATCACCAGAGCGGGGAAGCCTTGCAATCTCAAAACCACTAACATTGCAGCGTGCATCGAAGTCAAAGCCCTCCAACATCGGTATAATTCCGAGTTGTGCTCTGAACTCTGCAACCTTCACTTCTCCACCACTTTTATTGGCAAACTTCATGACCGGGTCAGGTATCCGCTTTACGCGAAATTCGAAATCCCTTGCGGGAAATCCTTCCGCTTCGATTCGTATCCGAGCTGTTCCCGGACGCTTGGGCCGTGCAAGGTATTTGCCGCCAAGGCGATTGACTGCATTAAGTTCCACGTTTTCACCATTCAGGCGAATACTTTCTGTTGGGACACCTGCCACGGCTGCTGTAATCGGATTGTCTACTCCGAGGTACATCACATTCATTTTATCGGCTGCTATGCTAGCCGAACGCATACCCACTTCGTAAGAAAAAGATTCTTCAAAACGCTGAATATCACCAGTTAGCGGATCTTTGAGCTCAATGCGCATTTGATGGCGACGAGTACCAACGCTTCCCGGTCGTTCATTAAAAATAGCTTTTCCATTTTCGACTTTCAGTGGCTGGCCGTCTACATATACCGCAATATTGTCAGCTGTTGTACTGTAGGCAGCCAGAACAATTTCACCTTGGTACTCCTCCCCTTTTATGACATAAGACTGATTGGCAGCGATAACCGGTAAAAAGGCATCCGGTTTGTAAAACGTATCGCCCATTTTTGATAAAAAATAATTGAGAACCACCGCTTCAGAAACGGCTGCATCATTCTGAAATTTTCGCAAAAGCGGTAAAACTGCTGCAATAGGCATCTGAAAGAAATTTAATTCTACCCAATCTTTTTCGCCTGAAGGTTGCTGTACCTTAAGCGGTAACTGAGCAGCTAGTTCGGTTTTTGCAGTATCGTTTTCTATCAGATTCAGCAAAGCATTTCTGGTAGACTGTATTTCTTGTTGAAGTTCATATCCTTTTTCTTCGTTAACCAGTATACGTGTTGTTATGTCCTTGTCCGATTTGCGTAGCGGTTCTCCGTTTTCATCAAGTCCGCCAGCAGCTTCTACAAGAGATTCGCGCAAGGCATCTATCGACTGTATGAAAGCTGCGGAGAGTTGCTGTGCACGCCCGGCCTTTGCCCGAAAGGGCTCTAACTGAGTATAGGCAGTGCTTTGCGCTTCGATGGCATTCATGAGCTGAACATTAGAAGTGGCCACGATGGCATTACTTCCTTTCAAGCTATTATCCATTGTAAAAAAGGCATGCAGAATTTCTGCAGAGACATTTAGCGCCAGCAAAGCCGTCAGTACGATGTACATCAGGTTGATTAAGAGCTGGCGGGGCTCTTTTGGAATTGACATGGTCCAATTAATTTTGAGGTGAACAAACTTGTATTTCTTTGGACAATCCGCTTAAATGGCATCAAACGCCTAGTTGATGCTACACGATCCGAAGGTTGAGCGTAAATATTGAGTGAGTAAAAGCAATAAGTATTTAGACAGAATTACAATCAAGTGAAATTTTGATCTGTCACTTATTAAAATTTGAATTGCTTGTATTGTGTTAAAAGGCTCATTCTGTTGTCATAATGCAGCGCGATCAAAAAGAAACAGTTTATTTATCAATTTTTCAAAAAAAATTATTTTTCGTCTGGTTGGCACATATTCGACGAGCGACCATATTTAGACGGCCGAATAAGCAACTGCCGAAATACATTTTTTTATATTTTTGCGTAGCACGCAGAGATGGCAAAACCAAGTTCGAGATAGCGTGTTTATTTTAAACTTTTGAGCCAACAAGATATCCAACAGGGTAAAAAAAGAAAAGTATCATGGCGTTAGACCAAATAGACGTAGATAAGATAGGAGAAGCAGGGGAAACAGAAATGACTTTTCTGGATCATCTGGAAGAGCTTCGGTGGCATATCATTCGATCCCTCATTGCCATTATTGCCGTTGGTATCACGCTATTTATTTTTCAGGATTGGCTTTTTAATTACATCATTTTTGGACCAACACACCAAGATTTTATTTCTTACCAATGGATTTGTGGTCTTTCTGAGGCAGTAGGTCTTGGCGAGACGATGTGTTTGGAGCCTCCAGTGTTTCGCAAACAAGCCATTGGTTTTGGGGAAGCATTTATCACCAGTATAAAAGTCTCTTTTATAGCAGGCTTTATTGCCGCATTTCCATATGTATTTTATGAATTTTGGCGTTTTATCAAGCCGGGTTTGTATCCAAAAGAACGCAAAGCGACACGTGGGGTCGTTTTTATATGTTCTTTTCTGTTTTTGACGGGTGTTTGCTTTGGCTATTTTATCATTGCTCCATTTGCCGTTAACTTCCTCGCTGGGTATACTATTCCCGGGGTTGAAAACTCCCCTACCCTGAGTTCATTTATCAATTACATGGTTATGTTTACCGCACCGGCCGGATTGATTTTTGAGTTACCGGTTTTGGTATACTTCTTGGCGCGTGTTGGTTTGGTTACCCCACAAACGATGAAGCAATATCGTCGTCATTCTATCATTGGTATTTTGCTATTAGCTGCTTTGATTACGCCGCCGGACGTTGTCACTCAGTTTTTGATTGGTATTCCTTTGTACTTTTTGTACGAGCTGAGTATTATGGTAGCAGCAAGAACCTACAAACGCTATCAGGAGGAATTGAATGACTAATAGTATGCAACGAGTTTCTACGAATTTGACCTTATTTCTGAAATTTTTTATTCCGGTATTCTGGCTCGTGTTTTTCGGGGCTTTTACCATATTGATTTTTGCCTACGACCTGGAATATGTGGCCCAAATACCGATAGTCACTTTTCGGATTATCGCTGTATTGTTTATGCTGAGTGGTATTGCTTTGTTCTACTTTACTTTATTTCGCTTAAAACGGGTAGAGATGGGAGAGCAGTTTGTGTATGTAACAGACTATTTCAAGCATGTTCGATACCCTTACCATAATATTGATCGGATTGAAGAAAGTACATTCGGTTTTTTAAAAGTGGTGAGTATTTATCTTAAAACACCTGGTTCATTTGGTAAGAGAGTCTTATTTATAGCCAGTGGAAAAAAATACGATGAATTTTGGAAAAACCATCTAGAGCTTAAAGCTAGTTTGGGACTTTCCTGATCGAAAATAAAATAATTCTTTTTTGAATTGGTTTGTAACAAAAAGAAAAATAGCTGCACTAACAGATAACAGCAAAGGTTAGAAATGCTGTATAGGTGTTATTGTGTGCTTAATGTATAACCGTAGTCAAAAATGGCTACGGTTTTTTTATGCTTGCCTGGCTTACGCCAAATAATAATCTTTATTTTTAGAAAAAAGTCGTGCTTATGGACGAGCAGTTGCGGATACTTTACCAAAAATTTATATTAGAACACAACAAGAATCCCTACCATTACGAAAAGCAAGCTGATGCAGCCATTGTACTAGAAGCTTATAATCCAATGTGCGGAGATCAGTTCAAGTTATACCTAACGATTGAAGCTGACCGAGTCGTAGCTGCTCATTTTCATGGTTATGGCTGTGCCATTTCCAAAGCATCCACTTCTGTATTGATTCAGCGTATCGAAGGCAAGTCACTGGCTGAAGTAAAGCAACTCATCCAGGACTACATGGCCATGCTCCACCAAGGCCAAGCTGCACCCGATGAAGAATTGCAGGCTTTCGCTGCCGCAAAAGCATTTCCCGGAAGGATGGATTGCGCCACGCTAAGTTGGCAGGAACTAAAAACATATCTGGAGTAAAAGGGTTGTGGAGAAAATAGTTGTATAATTCCTTATCTTATGAAAACCTTTCTTACACAATGGGCAGAAGCGGCCTACACCAGCATTGGATTCTTTTGGATGGCTCTATGGGCATTTGGCTTAGGATATCTCATCAGTAGCCTAATTCAAGTATTTATCACCGAAAAGCGCATGAAAGAAATCATGGGCAACAAAGAATCTCGTGGTGTTCTGCTGGGTACTTTCTTTGGTTTTGTGAGTAGTTCCTGTAGTTTTTCCGCCTTGGCTACCTCCAAATCTCTTTTTCAAAAAGGAGCAAGCTTTATTGCCTCTATTTCATTTCTTCTCGCTTCTACCAATCTGGTTATTGAACTCGGAATTATCATTTCTGTATTTCTGGGCTGGCAATTTGTGGTAGGAGAATATGTAGGAGGTCTACTGCTAATTCTATTTAGCTGGCTATTTATTAAGATAATTCGTCCCAACAAACTCATCAAGCAAGCCCGCAATCATCTCGATCAGCAGCGTTCCAAAGATATGGAAGGTGATAAGAAGCTAAGTTTAAACCAAAAAATTCGTTCTGAAAAAAGTTGGGCAAAAGTAGCTCGCCAATATGGTATGGAGTGGAAGATGGTTTGGAAAGACGTTACTATTGGTTTTACAGTTGCAGGCATTGTCGCCTCTTTTATACCCGATACATTTTTTCGTACCTTATTTATCAATGCAGGCAATGCCAGTAACCAGTTCTCTTTCCTTGAAATACTAGAACATGTATTGGTAGGCCCCTTAGCTGCATTTTTGACCTTTATTGGTTCAATGGGAAATATTCCACTTGCAGCGCTACTCTTCAGTAAAGGAGTAAGTTTTGCGGGCGTAATGGCGTTTATTTTTAGTGATTTGGTTGTGTTCCCAGTACTGCGTATTAATGCAAAATACTACGGCTGGCGAATGTCTTTTTTTATCCTCTTTTTATTATTGGCTTCTCTGGTAGGTGCCTCCCTTATTTTACACTATTCTTT
>JALEHC010000460.1 GCA_022763215.1 Saprospiraceae bacterium | reverse complement strand
ATTCCCCTTTCAAATGCTTTTGGATATTTTCCACATCCTGATCGATTTGACTTACCAGCAAATTATAGGAAGCAATAAAGTCATTTTTAGTATTTTCCATTTTCACTTTAGCCTCTTGAAGTTGCTGATTGAGGGATTCTTTCTTTTTTTGGTGTTCTTCGATTTCTTTGGTTAGTTGCTTAATTTTTTCGGCCTTTGATTGTATGGCACTTTCATATTTTTTTACTTGCTCTAATTTAGCATTTATATGCTGATTTTGTTGATTTTCGAGTGCTTGCTCAAATTTTTGTTCCTCTTTTTTAAGAACTTCGATATAATGTTGAGCTGTTTTAGCCAATTTATCAGTTGAAGCCCCCATAGTTTGAGCCATAGCAAATGCAGACTTAAAGCGGGTCGCTTCGTCCATCGGCATTTTCTCGAGTGACTTCAGCGATTGCTTGAATTCCAAATAATCAAAGCCCTCAATATTATTAGCATCCATGGCTTTCAGCAAAATATTGGTAAACTTGGAGTCCACTTTTCCAGCTCGCCCTTGTGTCGATTCTTTGATACTTGAAGACGTTGGGTTAGTTTTTTTAGGCGCCGCCGGACTACTCTTTTTAGTCGCTTTCTTTTCCGTTTTGGGACCTTCTTCCTCTATGATAAATAACGATTTCAATGATTTCAACATGGACATATCCCCTGATTATTTGTAGTACAACAATTTGCCTGGTGCAAAAGATGCCCCCTCGCTTTACGTTCCAAAATTATACAAAAGTAAGCAGTAATTAACTATTTTAGCCGCCAATTAGCCACCGCTTCAACAAAAAGCAGACATGACTTTTGATATTACCATTCCTGTGCTGAACGAGGAAGCTACGCTTTCGCAAAATGTACGCATACTTCACCAATTTCTTGTAACTCATTTTCCAGACCAACAACAATGGCAAATTGTCATCGCTGATAATGGCTCTACCGATCGGACACTCGAAATTGCTCAACAACTCGATCAGGAAATTCCGCAGGTCACTTACGTGAAAGTTCCACGCCGTGGCGTAGGTCTGGCTCTCAAATACAGTTGGAGTCGCTCCAATGCCGATATAGTAGGCTATATGGATCTTGACTTGGCTACCGATTTACCCCATTTCTTGGAAGTTTATAAAGCCATTGCAGAACAAGACTATGACATTGTTTATGGTACTCGACTGCATAAAAATTCAAAAGTTATCAATCGACCGTTTAAAAGAGAAATCGCATCGAGAGTCTTTAATTTTTTGCTAAAAGTATACCTGGGAGTACGTTTTTCCGACGGTATGTGTGGCTTTAAGTTTCTGAAAAGAGAAGTCTATCAATCCCTACATGAAGGTGGTGCAAACAATGATGGCTGGTTTTTCTCGACAGAGTTACTAACCGTAGCAGAATGGAAGAAACTAAAAATTTATGAGCTACCAGTGCAGTGGACCGATGATGTCAGCAGTAGTAAAGTAAAAATTGTACCCCTAGCCATTCGCTATATCAAGTCAATGGCAGCACTCAAAAAACGTCGTCCAGCATGAATCAACCTCAACTTATACTCGGAACAGCCATGTGGGGCTGGACTTGCCCAAAAGAACAATGCTTTGAGCTGCTTGATACATTTTATCAGGAAGGTTTTCGGGAAGTCGATGCAGCTACAAACTATCCGCTCAATGGCAATACCGATCAGTTTCGCCTTTCGGAAAATATTCTCAAAGAATGGATAGACACTCACGGTGTTCGCGATCTGAAAGTAATGATTAAAGTAGGAAGTCTGACCAATGTGCGTACACCGGAAAACAACCTAACCAAAAGCTTTTTGCTGATGATGCTCGATGAGTATCGCTTTTTATTTGGCGAAAGCCTGGACACCTATATGATCCATTGGGATAATCGCGATAATAAAACAGAAATTCAAGAAAGTCTGGAGGCTATGCAAATAGCAGCTGAACACGGACTTCGGATTGGTTTATCAGGCATTAAACACCCTAAGATATATCAAGCACTAAATCAGGATTTTGGTTTTGATTTTCGCATTCAGATAAAGCACAACCTTTTACAATCTGCTTATGCGCATTATGCGCCTTTTCATGGCCAAACCCGGTTTATTACCTATGGAATTAATGCAGGAGGTATAAAATTAGATATTTCAGAATATCACGAGCAAAGCTCGCTCAAAGCTCGAGGCGGCAATGTGGAAGCAGAGGCCCCAATAGTTGCCAAGCTACGCCCGATTATAGCTCAAGCCAATAAACGTACAGATCGTCCACAAATCACGAATTTTAACCATTGTGGTATGACCTACGCATTTCATAGTCCTGATATTAGCGGGATACTATTAGGAACTTCCCGAACAACGCAATTGCAACAGTCCATTACATTTTACCGTTTGTTGAAACAGGGTATGTACTTCGATTTTTATGATCAACTGAAGGATTTGGCATAAAGCATGAAGAAGAAATTTGATTTTGTGGTCGTTGGTGGTGGTATTTTTGGGATTTATGCAGCACTGCATTTGGCCGAAAATGGGCAGCAAGTGTGCCTGATCGAAAAAGAAAAAGAACTACTCAAAAAAGCATCTATCGTTAATCAAGCGCGTTTGCACTCAGGGTATCACTACCCAAGAAGTGTCGCTACCGCTCGAATGTCTGATGAAAATAAAGCTCGCTTTACGCGTGACCACCAATCATTTATCAACTTTGCCTTCCAAAAATTTTATGCGATTGATCGCTTTGGGTCATTTACGGATAGCTTGCAATTTGAACGATTTTGCAATTATATTGATATTAAATGTGAGCGGGTAAAACAACATGATTATTTTAATTTCCATCGACTGGAAGCTTTATACGAAACCACAGAATACACCTTCGACCCGATCTTGATTGCCGAGTATTACAAATCCAAACTCAAAGAAACGAAAGGTATTTCAGTTCGGATGTATACTCAAATAGAAGAAGCAAGCCCCTTAGCAAATAGCTGGGAGCTGAAAGTGCGACAGATTGACCAACACAATACAGAGACGATCATTGCGACTCAGGTACTCAATGCAACCTATTCTGGCAGTAATGCGGTGAATCGACTATTTGGCTTACCGCCCATCCAACTGATGCATGAAATTGCAGAGATGGCCTTTGTCACCTCCCCTCAGATTAAAAATATGGGGCTTACTGTTATGGACGGGCAGTTTGGCTCGATTATGCCCTACGGGCTTTCTGGTTTATTATCGCTTTCTTCGGTAGCATATACCCATCATAAGGTTTCTTATGACGAGATGCCTACATTTGATTGTCAAGCATTTAATCCGAGCTGTAAGCCCTCATTTACAGCTATTTGTAATAGTTGTCATGCCCGGCCTGCTTCCAATTATCGAAAAATGTTAAGCCAGATACGGCATTACTTTACAGAGCAGGTCGATTTGCAGTATTTGACTTCAATGTTTACGATTAAGTCCAAGCTCAAAGCCAATTTTATTGATGATGGTCGACCGACGGAGATCTCGATTTTAAATGAGAATCCGCGATTTTATTGCATATTTGCAGGCAAGATCAATTCGATTTACGAAATAGAAAAAGTTGTAGAATATTAATACCTCCGACATGACTCCAAACATCCAGGTCTCTTCTGAAATTGCACCACTTCGCCGGGTTATTGTTCATCGTCCTGATGAAGGCATTGCACAAGTGTCCCCCAAACGAGCGGCCGAACTACTTTTTGAAGACATTGTTTTGCTTCCGCAAATGCAACACGAACACGATGTCTTCACGGGTATTTTAAAAGCTTTTCTTGGCCCTGAAAATGTACTCGATGCCCAAACCCTGATTGAAGAAGCGCTCGAAGCAGACACCAAGCACCAACTTGCGCTGATTAATCGCATTATTCGCATGGAGCGACTGCCGGAGCGCTACTCCGAACTGCTCAAACATTTGCCGCCCAAGGCACTATCAGAAGTACTGGTGACGGGATATTGGCAAGAACAAGACCTAATCCTTTTTGATCCGATACCGAATTTTATTTTTACCCGCGATATCGCCGTAACGGTTAATGACCACATCATTATCACCAAGGCAGCCAAAAAAGCCCGATTTCGCGAAAGCTGGCTGACGGGCTTTATTTTTGAGGCCCACCCAGACTTTAAGCATTTACACGAAAGTGGAAAAGTAATTGACCTCAATGACGTTAATCAATTTCCACCCTCCAATCGTGGCCAGGCCGTAACATTGGAAGGCGGTGATGTAATGATTATCAACAAAGATTATCTGCTCATTGGATGCAGCGAACGTACGAGCGCACATACGATCCACTCCTTGAAGGAAGTGTTATTTCAGAAGGAAGTAGTCAAAAATGTCGTTCAAATCAATATCCCGCAAGATCGATCTTGTATGCATATCGACACTATTTTCACACAAATCAGTGATCAACATATAGCCGCGTTCAAACCACTAGTCATTGAAGGTAAAAGTACGCTGGTAGAGGTGCACCGCATCGATGGGTCTAAAACGACCTACCTGACCACCAAGGAATTTTTTCAGCAGGAAATCAATCCGGATATGGAATTTATCCTTTGTGGAGAAGGCAAATCACCCCATCAGGAACGCGAGCAGTGGACTTCGGGTTGCAACCTGGTTTCTATTCGCCCCAGCGTAGCCATGACCTACGACCGAAATCCATATACAGAAAAAGCATTTGAGGCAGCAGGCTACCATGTGGTATCAGCAGAAGATTTGCTCAATGCACTCGAAGCAGGCATTGTAAAAGCCGAAGAAGTTGAAAATACGATTATTACCCTGCCATCTACCGAATTGTCAAGGGCAAGAGGCGGATCGCACTGCATGACTTGTCCGATTGAGCGGGCAGAATAAAAACGGAGCAGATGTACGAACACGACTTTCAAAAACGAGTTCGCTATGGCGAAACAGACCAAATGGGCTATTTGTATTATGGCAATTATGCACAATACTATGAAATTGGGCGTGTAGAAATGCTTCGCTCTTTGGGCCTGACTTACAAATCAATGGAAGAAGAACACGGAATTTTGATGCCGGTGATGACCTTGGAGCAACGCTTCGTCCGACCTGCTCATTATGATGAACTTTTGACGATAAAAACAATTCTAAAGGAAATGCCTGCAAAGACGATTGTCTTTCATGTAGAGATTTTCAACGAAAAAAATAAGCTCGTAAACGGCGGGCGGGTTAAATTGTGCTTTGTGGACACCAAAACCAACAAAAGCATTCCCGCACCTGCATTTTTAGTGGACAAATTACAGCCGCATTTTGAAAAAACCGAAGATACCAACCATTAAGGAAATCCAGGAATACTTCCTGCAATTGCCAGTTACCATTCAATTGATTGCCTGGGCAAAAGAGAATTCCCTGCCGGGTTTCTTCAAAGTGCCTATTTTCGATGTGGTGGTGTTTTTGTACAACGAATCACGGCGCGATGATTTGTTTACCCGTGCCAATTCTATGGCTTTCAGCTTTTTTCTGTCCTTGTTTCCATCGCTCATTTCATTGTTTACCCTTCTGCCTTATGTCCGGCAATATTTGTTGACCTTTTTACCGGATAATGGTCAAAACTTTGATGATATTCTTCGTTCTCAAATTCTGGAAATTGTTCCGGGTAATGTTGGTAATGAAATTTTCACCTTTATCGACGACCTGACCACCAACCCACGCGTCGGTTTGCTTTCTTTTGGTTTTGTATTGGCTTTATACTTTGCGTCAAATGGTATGATGGCCATGATGAAGGGCTTCGAAAAATCATACATGAAAACATTTAAAAAGCGGACCACCCTGAGAAAGCAGATGATTGCCGTTTTCCTGACCTTTCAATTTGGCGTACTACTTATTGCTTCGGTTATCCTTATTATTGTCGGTAATCTTATCATCACCTTTATCGCTGATTATGTGCGCCTTGGCATACTTGCTCGATGGTCGCTATTCATGATTCGTTGGGTCGTTATTGTATTTTTGTTTTACTCCGTTATATCTACCATTTATCAGTATGGTGTGGCTTTGAAACAAAAATTTGGGACTTTTTCACCAGGTGCGACCTTGGCTACGACCTTGTCGATTCTCTCCTCCATTTTGTTCTCTTTTTATGTCGACAATTTTGGCCGCTACAATGAGTTGTATGGTGGTTTTGGTACAGTGATCGTCACCATGCTTTGGATACAAATTAACTCTCTGGTATTACTCATTGGGTTTGAGCTCAATGCCAGTATTGCCATTAACCGTGACCTCAAGGAGGAACGAATGGAAACAATGTAATTTTTTACAATTTGGCAATTTTTGTACAAGCGTGAAAGTCAGAAAGTCGTATTTTGGAAAAGATGAAAATTAAAACCAATACGATGAAAACATTTTTCCTTTCCGCTGCCTTTTTGGCACTTACTTTTTTCGGGGCTTTCGCCCAAATACAGCCACGGGGAGGCGCTTATGAGGCGGCTTTCGCCGAATGCGTCACAACGACAGAGCACGCCCGGATTTCTGCTATGCTTACGCAAAATATAGCCCAACTTCGCCAGGAGGGAAAGCTGGCTTTCGCCAGAAATGCAGCAAGCTACGGCTGGCCAATCCGACAAGCTGACGGCTTTGACTATAATGCCGTTTATGGTATTTCTAATTATGTCGATCACGATCCTGCATTTTCGGGGCAAAACAACAACTTTATTACCGATTACAATTGTGGAAATCGTTCGTATGACCTCGCATCCGGTTATAATCATACCGGTACAGATATTTTCTTATGGCCATTCAAATGGGAAATGATGGAAAATAATCAAGTAGAGGTCATTGCTATCGAAGATGGCGTTATTATCGGCAAAGACGATGGCAACAATGACAAAAACTGCTCTTTTAATTCAAATCCATGGAATGCAGTCTACCTGATGCATGCTGATGGTTCCATTGGCTGGTATGGTCACCTCAAGAAAAATTCATTGACCTCCAAAGCCATTGGACAATCCGTCAATAAAGGTGAATTTTTGGGGCATATTGGCAGTAGTGGTAGCTCCACAGGGCCACATTTACATCTCGAACTCTACAATGAAGCCGGTGAATTGATTGATCCGTTTGTAGGTACTTGTAATCCAACCGTCGAGGAATCATGTTGGGAGGAGCAAAAGCCTTATCGTGAGCCTATGCTCAATACCATTATGACGCATAGCACAGATCCGATGTTCCTGGATTGCCCCACTACTCAACAACCTACCGAGAATACGAACAGAGACAACTGTTTTATGCAAGGAGAACTTATTTATTATGCGGCCTATTTCCACGATCAAGAGATGAATCAAGTCGCCAATTACCGAGTACTTCGACCAAATGGTAGTGTATACAAAAGTTGGTCTCATGCTTCACCCGAAACCTACAATGCCTCTTATTGGTATTGGTGGTACCAAATGCCGTCTTTTGAGCCTTCTGGTACTTGGACTTTTGAAGTTAGTTTTAGTGGCCAAACTCTTACACACGAATTTACGGTAGGTGAGTTGGAATTACCCGTAATTGATGGTTCGGTTACCAGTGTTCCTTTGGCAACCGAAATTTATTCTATTCCGTTTCTGGAAGGCTTCGAATATTCTTGGAGTATTGAAGGGGGTACTATTATTGCCGGAGAAAATACCAATGAAGTAACCATTGAATGGGGCGAATTTGAACAGGGAGACCTATGCGTAGATGTTATCAGCCAAGATGGCTGCTTGGGTTCAAGTTGCATAAGCGTACAATTAAACCCTGTTAATACGCAACAGGCTGAAGGATTGAAACGATTCTCCGTTTTTCCAAATCCTGCACAAGATCAAATCCATCTACAATTAGAATGGAAAGAACCTATAAGACGATTAGAAATTTCGCTTATCAATTCACTTGGACAGGAAGTCGTAAAGGTATATGAAGGTGCTGCCCCAGCTGGCAACTGGCATTTAACGGAGCCGGTGTCGCATTTGCCGAAAGGCATATACCTGATCAACCTAAAAAGTGGAGACCAACAAATAAGCAAAAAGATATTGATTGAATAAAGTTGAGTAATTGACGGATCAAAATTATGGATAAGTAAAATTTGTCAGCACAAAATGATTGAACTAATTAATGATAAGATACTTAGGAGATTATTTTGTGCGGACCCCATAAATTTTACTTGTTCATAATTCCGTCTAACTGCTTATGCTATGAAAAGTGATTGTGGTCGCTTTTTATAGCTACCTCATCAGGGTAACATCGCCTTCAAAATAATAATTGCGATCCCGAATTTCGAAGCGCATAATCCAAACATAAACGCCGCTCGCGGCTTGCTGAATACCATCAGTTGTGCCATCCCACCAATCTGTGAAATCCGCGGTTTCAAACACCAATGCTCCCCAACGTGAAAATACTTGTAGATGAAAATCTTGTACT
>JALEHC010000459.1 GCA_022763215.1 Saprospiraceae bacterium | reverse complement strand
GCAATGCTCGACACTATGAAAAACACCATTGGGCTACAAATTGCCCCTGATTTTGAAAACAAAATAAAAAACCAACAATCCGCTCAGGTCGAAATTCTGGCTAACCAGTCCAAAGAATTGATTGAATTTCGACAAAAACAGATCGTAGCCCAAATCGAGGCGATGAACCAGTCGCTACTTCAAACACGACTCGAAGAAGCTGGCCTCAACACAGAATTTACGCAGCCTATCGCCATCCAAAAGACGGATCTGGCATCGCGCGAAATGAAATTTGGGAAAGCACTTGGCATGTACCTGCCATTAATGTTATTGCTCTTCATTTTTATGGGTGCTATTTACATTGCCATCGATATTACGGCTGGTGAAAAAGAAAGACGAACCCTACAAACGCTATTTACTACCCCCGCCCGCATCCCAGAAATTATTGCCGGAAAGTTTTTGGCTGTATTTTCGGTAGCGGTGACTTCCGCCTTTATGAATTTATCGAGTTTGGCCATTGCCATTATGTTGCAAGCCAAGTTGATGGGCGGTAATATCAGTAGCTTCAAACTGGCCGTAACACCTGATGGTTGGATGTGGCTCATCCTGATTATCATTTTCTCCGCAGTTTTGCTTTCTGCGCTGAGCCTAGCCGTAGTGCTGCTGGCCAATTCGTACAAAGAAGCCCAAAGTTACGTTTCGCCCTTGATGATGGTTGTTCTGATACCAGCTATACTGGTACAACTTCCGGGTATGGAACTCAATATGACCACCGCTTTGATCCCCATGCTCAATATTTGTCTGGGAATGGGCGCGATCTTCAAAGGCACTTATACACTGGGTTCCATTGCCTTGGTGACTGGTTTTACCATCCTTTATTCGGTATTGGCCTTGTTTTTTGCCAGTAAAGTATTCGGAAATGAGAATGTCGTTACCGGCGAAAAAATCAACTTTAAACAACTATTTCTAAGTAAAACTACCTGATCAACCCCTGCCGCCCGCTTGTCGGGCGGCTTTTTTTTATCTTCGTCCCAAACTATTTTTTCATGAAAAGTGGTAAGGGCCTTTATTTTATTTTGTTTCTGGTCGCTTGTTATTTTGTGCTGTTTTTGCATCTCGACAGTCAGGCGGTACACCTCTGGGATGAGTCTCGCCGTGCTGTCAGCGCATTCGAAATGGTACAAAACGGGCATTGGCTCGTGCCGCATTTTGAAGGTCAGCCCGAAATGTATGGCACCAAGCCCCCATTATTAGTTTGGCTGCAAGCCTTCTTTATGATGCTGGTCGGCTACAACGAGTTGGCGGTACGCCTCCCTTCTGCACTTGCCGCGCTCGCCACAGTACTCATGCTGGTTGCATTTGCCGAAAGGCAACTCAAGCTACCGCTGGCAGGCTACCTCGGAAGCTTAGTCTTATTGACCAGCCTTATGTACATCAATTATCATGGGGCGGTGACCGGCGATTATGATGCCCTGCTCACTTTGTTTACCACGGCCTACCTCCTCTCCTATTATCGCTATCTCGAAAATCTCGAGCCTCGACATATTTATCTGACAGGCTTGTTTATTGCACTGGCTTGTCTCACAAAAAGCATTGCAGGTTTGTTTTTTGCGCCCGGCTTACTACTGTTTACGCTCTATCGGCGAAAATTGCAAGACGTGCTGCGACAGCGGAGTCTGTATTTAGCCGCAGCGGGTACAATTGCCGTTATTGCGGCGTATTACCTGGCCCGCGAGTCTGTCAACCCGGGCTATCTCGATGCTGTGTGGATGAATGAAGTATATGGCCGCTATTTTGAGCCACAAGAAGGACATCAGCATGATTTTTGGTACTATTTCAGGCATACCTTCGAGCAAAAGCGGTTTCATCCTTGGGTATATTTTTCACCCCTCGGTTTTTTAGTTTCGCTTTCGCTAAATCGTACACGGAGGCTGGGTCAATTGATATTGATAAATGCCATTGTTTTTATGCTGATATTATCGAAAGGAGGCACCAAACTCGAATGGTATCCACTGCCTGTATTGCCGAGCCTGAGCCTGGTTATTGGCATTGGATTGGCTCATTTGCACGAAAGTGCGGCCCAGAAACTTAATCGAAAACTACGCCCGTGGTTGCTGACTACTTTACTGATCGCGATTTTTGCGCAGCCTTATTGGCAAACGGTACAACGCAACCTCAACAATACGCCCAGGGGGTGGGAAGAATGGCGCGAGCGCTACCGCGATGCCATGCGCCAATTGCCCGATGAAAAGAGCTACACCATAGTGCATGGACAGTACAATGGCCATATCGTTTTTTATAAAAAATTGTGGAACCACCGCGCTTATGACATCCGGCAGCATATGTTGCAGCCGCCAGCACCACATGTACAGGAGAATGGCTTCACGACTGGCCCGCCAGTTTTCCGCCAAGGCGAAAAAGTGCTCGTCTGTGAAGGAGAAGCTCAACAAGCAGTAGAAAAAAATAACCAGACGAGTATTATTCGAGAAGTCGGCAAATGCCGGCTGTTGCAGATCAACTAGCTCTTGACGAATGATACTTGTTGCCAGTCATTTTTTACGAATACCTGTAAGAAGTATACGCCTTTCGGCAAATGCGACACATCCAGCAGATTGTGATGATCTCCGCTGTATACACGCACGCCATGTACGTTCAGAATTTGCAAATGCTCGATTTGAGGATTCCCCAAAAGTTTTAATTCATCGCGAACTGGATTTTGCGAAAGCAAAAT
>JALEHC010000458.1 GCA_022763215.1 Saprospiraceae bacterium | reverse complement strand
ATATGGTCAGGACTTGATCGATAAAATGAAAGATATTCCGGGGACGATCTGGATGCGGGTGTTGTATTAAATAGACGGAATGGGTTGGTTTGCAAGGTTAATTGCAAGCCAATCTTGTTCTGGTATATTCAGCAAATCGTTATCTTAGCGCAAAATTTGTTGGGATGAGTAGAGTGTTTTACTATTTGCTGTTGAAGCCGTTGTCGATGTTACCCTTGTCGATACTATACCTGTTGTCCGATTTTATATTTCTGTTATTGTATCGGTTAGCGGGGTATCGTACTAAAGTCGTTCGGACAAATATTCGGAATTCATTTCCGGATAAGTCAGAGCAGGAAATTACCAAAATGGTCGTTGATTTTTATCGACATTTCTGCGATTTGATTGTGGAGGGCATTCGATTGTTCAGTATGCCGGAAGCAGAGGTACGTCGTCGATTTACGGTCATCAATCCCGAAGTAGTAGATGCCTTTTACGACAAAGGGCAAGGGGTTTTTATGATTGCTGGGCACTACAACAACTGGGAGTTGGCGGTGGTGGCCTTCGATATACAAGTGAAGCATACCACGGTAGCGATTTATGCGCCCTTAAAAGATAAATTTATGGACGGAAAGGTGCGTCAGTCCAGAGGTCGCTTTGGATTGGAGCTGCTTTCGCGCAAAAAAGTCCGTAATTTCTTTAATGATGCCAATTTCAAAAACTCAGCTTTGGTATTTGCCAATGACCAATCGCCTTCTAATCCGAAAAAGTCATATTGGATGGAGTTCCTGAATCAGGATACGCCTGTCTTTTTTGGGCCTGAAAAATATGCTCGCGAACACAATTACATTCCGGTATTTGCCTATATCAAAAAAGTAAAGCGCGGACATTATGAAACGACGCTCAAAGTAATTACTGATGATCCGGTCAACTCGCCTCATGGCGAAATCACAGAAGCACATACGCGCATGCTGGAAACTCAAATCAAGGAAGCCCCTGCCTTCTGGCTCTGGACGCATCGCCGATGGAAACGCCGCAGAGAAGAAGGGCAGGAGCTACAAACAAAGTCTTAGCTTAGGCCAGCTGTATATTTTCCCGTCGTGCCCAGCTTCGGATAAGCTGAGTGTGTTCCGGGGCTGGTCTAGCATTATTTTTGGCGGAAGCCTGAACGATACGATTGTTGATGATCTCAATCGTCACTTGGCTTTTCCAGTTGCCATCTTTACATTCTCGTAGCGACCATATCGTAGACAAGCCACTCTGGCATTTATGTCCATAGCCACCGACACAGTGCTGCATCACCCTTCCTTCTTGCTGCAATTCACTGGTAGACAGCAGTTGATGAATCCGGAAGTGGCTTGCTGCTACTTTGACATCCATACCTTTAATTTTGGTGAAAGATGCCCAGTTTTTTGCAGAGCGTTCTTGTTTTTCTCGTTCTTTTTCCAGCCTTTCGGCTAAACGCTGACGAATCCGATACTGATAGGCATTCGTTTCGTTTCTTAGCTGATTGAGACTAGCTTTACGCTGATTGAAACCTGGTTGATCTCGAATACAATGATAGACATACCCCAAAATAGTGGCGGCATACTCATCACTTAGCTGCTCAAATTCTGGAACATTCAGCCGTTGAACAATTGGCTGCCAATTGTCTAATTCCTCTTGCAGCCGTTTGGTATTATCCGGGTGCCGGATGAAGCTTTGTAATCTGCTGCTCAACTGCTCTGACGCGCCTAGCGAACGAGTGAAGGCATAGATGTACATATCCAGTCCGGTGGTGTCAAAATCAAAGGGTAATTCCATCAGTATTTTGGCCATTCGTCTAGTGTATGGACGATGATCAGCTCCTTTTCGGATACTTCCCCCGCTTGCTAAATGGATAAAACCCGGTGTATCAAAACCAAAAGCCCGTACATTGTCGCCATACGGCAAACCATCATTAAACCATAAATGTGCTGGGACATACCGAATGATGGTTTCGAAATCCATCTGATAATAAGGATGCTTGTTTTCCGCTGAAGCCGCTAAATCTGGCACTAGCTTCAGGTGATGATTTTTCCATACGAGCAACCACTTTTTTACTTTTTCAGGATGTGCCGTCAGCAATTCTCTTGCCTGTGGTACGAGTGGTTCAAACTTTTGGATAAAAGCAGGCCATACGTTCCGGAAAAAAGTCAGGATTAGTTGTGACATCTGTTTTTCCCGTAGTTCGTGTGGATAGAAGCAAGAAAACAAATCGACCACTAAGGGTACATCCAAAGGAGACAACTTTAGAGAACCGATAGCATATACCTCGACCAAGACCTGTAGGTTGCGTAGATGCTGATAGGGCAATGACTGAAGCTGCTGATAAGTCAGTCGATCGAGCATCTGGGTCTGTAAAATGGTGCACAGTTCGTTGAAAGGAAGTCCCTGACTAGCGATACGCAGAAAAGCATGCAGCGCTTTGGGTTTGCTTGGCAAAGTACAGCCAGCATCCAGCAAGGTTTGGAAAAAACTTTGCAGGAAAAGTTGTTCTGGGTTTAGTGCCCGTTGCAACGAACTGGTGTTGGCTTGTTCGTAGGTCAGCAATGCGCTTAGCGGAGCCTGTAGTTCGGTACGAAGCAGGCAAGCAGTAGCGGGGCAGTTTTGTAATGCTGCCATTTCACGCTTTAACAATGAATGTGGATTGCTAGTTTGAAGCCTTACCATAAGGAAATCCTCCTGAATTTTGGGATATACTACTAAAGTCGGAGGAAGAAAGTTTCCGAAAAGGAGAAGATTTAAAATTTAGCGAAAGCGGGGAACTATAAGCCTTGTAGAGACATTTATGGAAGTTTAGCTAATCTATTACCAGCAAAAAGTGCGTGCAGAATCAGAGAGGAATTTAATCAGGAAATAAAATTTCTGAAAGACTATCGGTATCCAATGGTTTTTCGATAAAGCCACTGACATAGGAATGTCGTTCTGCCTTTTTTTTGTCTTCTGGATTTATGGAACCCGTAAGGATAAAAATACCGTCATTAGTCTGGTGCAGATGAGGTTTGTTTTCGTACAATTCAAGAAATTCCCAGCCATTCATCACGGGCATATTGATGTCCAATAAAATTAGGCATTTGCCGGAAGGCGGACGCTGACTCAATTGTTCGAGGGCTTTAAAAGCCTCTTCGCCATCATAAGCTGTAATGATCTTGCCAACTT
>JALEHC010000457.1 GCA_022763215.1 Saprospiraceae bacterium | reverse complement strand
TGCTGAAACAGGTGATAATATACTTCATTGGCATTAAGTTTGTCTTTGAAATCACGGATTTTTGTATCCGCATCAATGACAACCAGCTCAATGCCGGCTATATCAGCAAAATCTTCCATAAATTCTGTTGTGAGGGCTTGTGTATACACCGTATGGTGTGCACCGCCAGCCAAAATCCAAGCAGTAGCCGCTACTTCCAGATTTGGTTTTGCATCCCACAAAACTCTAGCCACTGGCAAATTAGGCAGTTTGTCTTTTGGCTCTACACTTTCTACTTCGTTGACTACCAGTCTAAAACGATTGCCCATATCAATTAGCGAAGCATTAATTGCGGCTCCTGGACTACTGTCAAATACCAATCGTACCGGGTCTTCTTTACCTCCAATACCCAGCAGGTGGACTTCACAAGAAGGCTTATGACTTGCGATAGATGGACAAATTTCCAACATGTGCGATCCCAATACATAATCTTTCTGCGAAGAAAAGTGATACGTATAGTCTTCCATGAAAGACGTTCCGCCTTCCATTCCCTGAGCCATTACTTTCATACTACGCAGCAGTGCCGCTGTTTTCCAGTCCCCTTCTGCACCAAAGCCATAGCCTTGCGCCATCAGTCGCTGAGTAGCGATACCAGGCAGTTGTTTGAAGGCCCCCAGGTTTTCGAAAGTATCGGTAAACGCACCAAAACCACCTTCTTCTAAAAAACCTTTCAATGCTAATTCTATCTTAGCTGCTTCGACTAGCGAAGCGCGTTGCGCCCCTCCTTTTTGAAGCGAAGCTGTCAATTGGTATTGATTTTCGTATTCGTCGAGCAGAGCTTGGAGCGCCTGATCCGAGATCGCATCCATGTGCTTGAGCACATCTGAAGTATCATAGCCATTTACAGAAAACCCAAACCGGATTTGTGCTTGGACCTTATCGCCCTCCGTAACAGCTACTTCTCGCATATTATCACCAATACGCGCGACTTTCAAAGTTTGAAGTTCGTGCCAGCCAAGAGCTACTCGCGTCCAGTTGTTCAGCTGTCGCTGAACAGATGGCGTCTTCCAGTGGCCTACAATGATTTTGCGCTTTCTGCGCATCCGCGACATGATAAACCCAAATTCGCGATCGCCATGAGCCGACTGATTGAGGTTCATAAAATCCATGTCGATGCTTTCCCATGGAATTTCAGCATTAAACTGCGTATGCAAATGGCACAATGGTTTGTTCAGGCTCGACAAACCACGAATCCACATTTTAGCAGGCGAAAAAGTATGCATCCACACCACTACCCCAATACAAGCGGTATCTGCATTTGCCGAAAGGCAAACCTGAAGAATTTCGTCAGCGGTCTTGACAACACCTTTCATCTTAAGAGGTACCGGCAAATCCGATCCATCGTTTAATCCACCTACCACTGTCGTGGAATGCTGCTCTACTTGCTTCAATACCTCCGGGCCATATAGGTGCTGACTTCCGGTAACGAACCAGATTTCTTTATTGCTTTTTTCCATTAATTCTGTGTTTTACTGTCCATAGTAAGCATTCTTACCATGCTTCCTTTCGTAATGTTTTTTGATTAAAGAGTCTTTGAGACGAGGTGCATTCGGGTTGATCTGTAGCGTCAGATAGGCCATTCGTGCTACCTCTTCGAGTACTTTGCTATTGTAAACTGCTTTTGCGGCATCTTTTCCCCAGGTAAATGGCCCGTGATTACCAATCAATACCATAGGTACTTCCTGATAATCGAGCTGCCGCTCTGCGAAGCAGTCTGTTATTTGTATGCCGGTATTATGCTCATAGTTACCTTCGATGAGTTCGTCGCGCATTGGAGCAGCACACGGAATATCTTGTGTCAAGTGATCCGCATGTGTCGTTCCAAAAATCGGAATATCACGCTGCGCTTGAGCCCAAGACACCGAATAAGTAGCGTGTGTATGCGCTACACCGCCAATGTGTTCCCAGTTTTTGTACAACCAGGCGTGCGTTTTAGTATCGGACGAAGGTCGAAGCTTGCCTTCCACTATATTGTTGTCATAATCGACAATAACACAGTCTTCCGGTTTTAGCGTTTCGTAAGGCACTCCGCTTGGCTTGATAGCAAACACACCTGCCGAACGATCGACTGCACTGACATTTCCGAAGGTATAAATCACCAGACCAAGGTCATTGAGTTCGATATTGGCCTCGTAACACGCTTCTTTTAATTCCTTATATGATGACATTTTTCAATTTACTTTTTATATCACAAATTGATCTGCTCGCTTTCGCTAAATGCAAAGCATTAGGCTTCCGCCAATGTTTTTGAAGTTTCCTGCTCTACGAACGCGCTGAGTACTTCGTATTTGTCCATCAATTTTTCAAATACAGCTACCTGATCGGCTTGCGGATAATACTCTGCTTCAAAATCACTTGCCAGACTTTGACTAGCTTCCAGAACGCTGGAATACAATCCAGCAGCCGTGGCTGCATAAATAGCAGCTCCCAAAGCCGGTGCATAATCAGAAGTAGCTACAATGATCGGACGATTGAGTACATTGGCCAGCGTTTGCATAATGAAAGGCGACTTACGAGCTACTCCACCAATACCAATCACTTTTTTGATCATCACGCCTTCTTCTTCAAAGCGATCCACAATTTTTTTCGAACCGAAACAAATTGCATGAACCAAAGCTTTGAATATATGTGGGGCTTTTGTGCCTAGTGAAAGTCCGTTAATCGCACTTTTTAGAGCTTGATTTGCATCTGGCGTTCGGCGGCCATTGATCCAATCCAAAGCAACCGGAAGGCTTTCTGATAAAGGAATCTGCTCAGCTTGTCTGGTCAACGCAGCAATCATTTTCTGGTCGATTTCTTCGGCCAATTTTTGTTTTTGCTCTTCACTGATGATATTGCTCTCCAACATCAGGTTTTGAGTTGGCCACAATAATACTTGCTTAAACCAAGCCAGTACATCGCCAAAAGCAGACTGCCCTGCTTCCAAACCAATCATACCGGGCAAAATGGAGCCATCGACCTGACCACAGATACCTTTTACGGTATTGCCCGCAACCACATCATTCGGTGCGACCATCATATCACAAGTCGAAGTTCCCATTACTCTTACCAGGCTGTGTTCTTCTACTTTTACACCAACGGCTCCGGCATGTGCATCAAAAGTACCTACAGCCACAACTGTATCCGTGGTCAAGCCAAGTTTTTGCGCCCACTCTTCACTCAAGTTGCCTGCTGGCAAATCAGAGGTATAAGTATCGCGGTACAAACGGTCTTTTAATTCTGCGAGATAAGGATGCAACTCATAAAGAAATTCTTTGTCCGGTAAGCCCTCCCAGTCTTCATGCCACATGGCTTTATGGCCTGCAGCACACCGACTGCGCTTCAATTGATGAATATCGCTGGTACCGATCAGAATACTGGTCATCAAATCGCAATGTTCTACCCAAGAGTAAGCGTTTTCCTTTACCGCATTATCTTCTCTAACGATGTGTAAAATTTTTGCCCAAAACCATTCGGAAGAATATATTCCACCTTCATATTTGGTAAAATCTTCTCCCCCCCAGCTCCTGGCCAGTTCGTTTATTTCATCTGCTTCTTTGATAGAAGTATGATCTTTCCAAAGCACCATCATGGCATTCGGGTTTTCTTCAAACCCAGGTACCAAAGCCAAGGGTGTTCCTTCTTTTGTAACCGCAATAGGTGAACTTCCGGTAGTATCTACACAAATTCCTTTCACAGAAGCCGGATTGACTTCTGCTTCTTGCACAACGGTTTTGATCGTATATTCCAGTCCCTCAATATGGTCAAGCGGATGCTGCCGAAATTGATTGATGGAAGGCACACAATACTTCCCCTCTTTCCATCGGGCATACCAGTGAACACTCGATGCCAATTCTGCACCATTAGCTGCGTCGATCAAAACTGCCCGGACGGAATCAGTACCATAGTCCAGCCCGATAACATAATTTTTCATTTTCTTATGGTTTGATTATAGCAACTTTCCCCGGAAGGTTATCCTGCTATTTGTTTTAGAGTTTTATTCGATATACCACAAAGGCATGTGATGGGACAGTAGCCGCCAAAACACCACGCTTCAATTCTGCTGTACTTTCTTTTGGACTGATTTTCTTCGGCATTTCAAATGAATTTACCGCTTCCATATCATCGGTTGCCATCGTAAATACTTTGGCTTTGCCGGAAGGCTTATCACCTTTGACCGATACATTGATCATCTGCTCTTTATCGGAGGTATTGGCTACCTTGATAATCAATTCATTCGTATTTGCATCTTTTACTGCCGAAGCAAACAATTGCTGCTCCCCAGTTACTGCTTTTCCATTTTGGGTAATGCTCAGCAAGTCCGTTCCAGCATTATTGGAGTACATTTTCTGGACATAGTAGTTAGCCGTTCCGTATGATTCCAGATTGTTAAACCAAATCATATCCGGAGTCCATTGCCACCCCTCTGCATGCGCCATCAATGGTGCATAAGAAGTCATGACGACTAAGTCGGCATTGCGTTCCAAACCAGTCATATAAGCAGCTTCCGACAGGGCACAATTCCAATTGTTTTTATTATCTGGGCTGGCAATAGCAACGCTTTGAGCAGCATATTCACCTGCAAAGATTTTTGGACCATTACGGTCATAGCTATCGTAGCGTGTTGCATTTTCACGGAACCACTCTGGTGGACGGTAGTAGTGTTCGTCTACAATTTCAGCATCAATCTTTACCAGTTCTTCCATGCCAAATTCAAAATGTTCGCCATCGGGGAAAGGCCCACTTCCTGAAATGATTACAATTTCTGGGTATTTTTCCTTGATTGCTTTTTCGAATACTTTATAACGCTTGATATATTCTGGTCCCCACTGTTCATTTCCAATACCGATGTACTTCATATTAAATGGTTCAGGATGCCCCATATCTGCTCTGAGTTTCCCCCATCCAGTACTTACATCACCATTAGCAAACTCAATCAAATCAAGTGCATCTTGTACATAAGGATCAAGTTCTTCCATTGGTACCAACTCGCCGGTATTAAACTGACAAGCCATACCACAACTCAAAATCGGCATTGGCTCAGCTCCTAAGTCTTCCGACAATTGGAAATATTCAAAAAATCCAAGCCCGAAACTCTGATAATAGTCTGGTGTCAAGCGATGCGCAAACTCTGTATTCCAGCGATTTACCAATAATTCGCGTTCTTCTATTGGACCTACTGTTTTCTTCCACTGATAACGACGCGCCAAGGTGCGGCCTTCAACAATACATCCACCCGGGAAACGAAGAAAACCTGGCTTCAAATCGTATAGCAATTGCACCAAGTCTTTGCGCAAGCCTTTCTTTCTGCCTTTCCAGGTATCTTGTGGAAAGAGAGATATCATATCCATATCAATCGTTCCCTTCCCATCAAAAGTGATCTTTAAGTGTGCTTTTTCAGCTGTTTCTGTGGCAGTTATTACTGCTTCATAAACTTTCCATTCACTGCCTTTTGGCGATACCATCGTCTCACCTATTACTTTTCCGTCTTTGGTCACCAATTGGAAGCGCACGCCAGTGATATTACCTTCTTGCTGAGCAGCATGAAAGGATACGTCGTACTTGGCATTGGCTTTGATACCCATAGCCCGGAATCCTTCGTTGATCAATTCGTACCCCTCCGGATTATTGACCTGTACGCTTAGATAATTGCGATTGGCGGGATTACCTTCCGTTTTGATGATGGTTCCCATTCCTGAGTTCAGGTTGAGAGAGTGCCGATCACTTTTTGGCTGTAGCCAACCCATTTTAGGTAGGGTAAACTCAAAGCTTCTGTTTTTCACCATTTCTGCATACAAACCACCATCTGCTGCAAAATTGATGTCTTCAAAAAATACCCCATACATGGTGGGTTGTATCTTTGCTTTTGACTGACTGACATCCACCATCAGTTGATGGGTTGTTTGGCCGGTCAGCAGATTTGGGCTATACACTGCCAGCAGCAATATAAATGCAATCAAATTCCAAATTGACTTCATGTTCTTTGATTTATCTCTTTTAAAAATTTATGGCTTCCGGTCTATCCATACTTTCATTTTGCCAATGCCTCGATTAGACCAGGCATAGTATGGAATAGCCTTTAGTTTTTTATTTTGAATCGTATGTACACCTTCCAGTAGTTCTGTTTCTGCCTTTACGGCAAATGTGTCTCGCGGGGATACCGTAATTTGGTCGAAGGTCATTGGGTTATCAATTTCTTCTACTGCATACACCAAGGGCCCTCTTTCCAAGGAAACTTTCCCCTGATCTGCTTCGACTTGTTCGTCTGCTTCTACCATCTGCACAGGCATCGGGAAATTCAGTTCTACCTGATCGCCTTTTTTCCAGCTTCTGCGAATAGAAAAATAGCCATCATCCATTGTACTACTAAGCTGTTCGCCATTGACAGTAATCCTTGGCTCAATATTAGCATCTTTGGTATAGCGATATAGATCGCCCGGAATAGGCTGATTGCGTCCCCAGCCAGGGATGCGAAACTTCAATTCGGTCTCGGTATCATTTGCTGGGTCAATCGTCACGGTAACTTGTCCTGACCAAGGGTAATTCGTTTGCTGTTGAAGTGTCAATGTATTTTGCGAAAGCTCAACAGTAGCAGTACTTCCTGCATATAGATTTACATAAATTGTTTCATCCGCTTTGGAATACAACAAGCCCGGCATAGCCGGAATAAACCGAATCACATTAGTCGGACAGCAAGAACAGTCAAACCAGCCCTGACGGGTGCAAGCTCCTCGGTTAAATTTATATTTGCCGTCTGCTTCAAGTGCATTTGGGTAAAAGAAATGTGTCCCATCTAGCGAAAGCCCGCTAATTAGACCATTGTACAGTGTACGCTCCAATACATCAAAGTATCTGACATCGCCCGACTGGCTGTGTAGTCGATGATTCCAGTAAACGCTGCCGATGGCAGCGCAAGTTTCATTGTAAGAAGTCAAGTTGGGAAGTTCATAGTTTTCACCAAATGATTCTCCTTCATGTCTTGCACCAATTCCTCCGGTGATATAAATCTTCTTTTGCACCATATTATTCCAGAGGTCATGAACCGCCTCATTATAGGCAGTATCATTTTCCAGCACCGCAATATCCGTCATGGCTGCATACATATACATAGCGCGAACCGCATGTCCAACCACTTCATCCTGAGCCGTTACCGGCACATGGTCTTGTGAATAAGGCCCAAACAATTCGTGATGCTCCGCATCACCCCGATGATCGAGAAAGTAGCGTGCAAGTTTCAGGTATTCTGGTTTTTGCGTAAGCTGGTACAACTTGAGCAATCCCGTTTCCACGATTTGATGGCCTGGTACGGATTCGATTTTTCCTTCGCCTTTACCGAAAGTCGCTACCAGCAAGTCTGCATTTTTGAGTGCGATATCCAAAAAATTGCGTTTACCAGTTGCTTTGTAATGCACATAAGCGGCTTCGTACAAATGGCCTGGATTGTACAGTTCGTGGCTGGCGCCTAAAGATTCCCAGCGCTTGCCTTCTTCCACCGGCACCCAAGGGGCAGGCGGCGCTGCCGGATCAATGGTACGCCAGGTCGTCAGGTAACCATCGGCTTCCTGGCCAATAGCAATCACTTCAATCAGAGAATCGAGTAGGGCTTCCAAAGTTGGATTTGGGGCACTGATTAGAGAATTGGAGGCTCCTTCGATGATTTTGTAAACATCGGTATCATCAAATGGCATTTCTCCTCTGGTTTTGCCTTCCATTTGTCCACCAGCAATCAGGAAATTTTCAAAACGCCCTTCTTCTTCGCATTTCTGCAAAGCATAGTCGATTGTTTTTTCCTGTACTCTTTTGATAATAGGCAACCAAAATGCATCCTCCATTTTTACATTTTGGATATTGACGGGCTCAATTGGATAGCCCACTTTGAGTTCTTGAGTTTCCTGTCTGGCTGTCTGCTCCGTACTTTCTGACTGACAGGCAGCCAACAACAGAAAACAAAACGGTATAATATATTGGATTGTATGTTTCATTAATCAAGCGGTTTTACGCGTGGCCATCCTTCGGATGTCCAGTATACTGGTCTTATTTTCAGCTTAGAGCGACCATTATCGCTCGCATCATAGGCATGAAAAAACAGATAATCTTCCTCCCCAAAATGATAGATGCTACAGTGCCCAGCTCCATACCAATTGTCATTTCCCTGAATGACGAGGCTACCGCCTCCATGAAACAGATTTTTCTGATCGCGGTCAAAATATGGACCTTCTACCGTGCGGGAGCGTCCGACGACAACTTTGTAAGTGCTGTTGGCACCACGGCAACACAAATCCCAGGAAAGGAAAAGATAGTACCAGCCATCTTTTTTGAAAATGAAAGGCGCTTCCAGCGCCGCATCACCCGGATTTTTATCGCTTAATTCAAAACTTCGTTCTCTTCTGGCAATGGTATGCCATTCTTGTGGTGTCGCAATTTTGAGCAGCGACGGATCCATTTTGACGAGCTTTAAGCCATCCCAAAAAGAGCCGAAAGACATCCAAGGCGTTCCGTCCTCATCAAAGATGATATTGGGGTCGATCGCATTCCATAAATCGCGATTAGGATGCGACTGAATGACGATGCCATGATCTGTCCACTTATAATTTTCATCGTTGGCATCCAGCGTTTTATTAGTTACGACACCTATTGCTGAAGTGTTTTTGGCGAAAGCCGAAACCGAATAGTACAAGTAGTACGTACCGTTGTGAAAGATAATATCTGGTGCCCAGATGTGGTTTCTGAAATTAGGCACTACATCATCCGTCCAACTTGGTTTTTCTGGAAAGACCGCTTCTGCTTCTGTCCAGTTTTCCATGTCAGTGGATGTAAAGTGTGCAATACCACGACCGGTACAAAACAAGTGGTAGGTATCGTTTTGCTTAATGACGACTGGGTCGTGCACCCGAATGTCTTTTTCCTGAGCATTTCCCGCAAAGGGAAGCAACAGGGTCATGAAAGCGATGATATATAGTTTAAGTTGCATGATATTTTATTTTTGAATGCCTTCGCTCGTCATAACTACTCTTTTGAGCGTTTGATCTGGATTGTAATACAAGCGATCAATGCAAACCGAGCGCCGGAAACTGCCACCAAAAGGCTGAATGCCTCCGGTATGATAAATGAAATAAGGCACCCCTTTATACTCGATAATGGCCTGATGATTGGTATTGGTATTGCCCGCCAATTCGTTCAGAATACCTTTATATTCCCAAGGGCCTTCGATAGACTTGGACATAGCGTAGGCCGTTTTTTCAGGAAACTGATAGGCATAAGTCAGGTAATACCAATCGCCCTTTTTATGTATCCAGGGTGCTTCTGTAAAATGGGGTAGTCCTTCGATTACCTTGATCTCGCCATCCAATTCGATCATATTCTCCTTTAACTTGGCGTAATAGCATTTGGTGTTCCCCCAGAACAGGTAGGCTTGACCGTCATCGTCGATATAGACCGACGGATCAATGTCGTCCCACATGATATCGGTAGCTGTTGTCATGTCGTTAGTAACCAATGCTTTACCGAGTGCATCTTTGTAAGGCCCTTGTGGACGATCAGCCACAGCAACGCCAATTGCTTTGCCTGGGACAGTTGCGTGTTCCACTGAAACGTACCAGTAAAATTTGCCATCGCGCTCGATGGTTTGAGATGCCCAAGCATCGGCCTTGGCCCAGCTGAAATCATCCAAGCTTAAAGGCACCGGATAGGTTTCCCAATCGACCATGTTGGTGGAAGAAAACACCAGCCATTCTTTCATTTTGTAGAAATGAAAGTCCGTTTCTGCTTCATCATGCCCCGTGTATAGCCAGACGGTATCGTTGTATACCATAGCTGCCGGATCAGCAGTAAACTGATCGGTAATGATCGGGTTATTGATCTGTAATTCCTTTTTTGAGGAGGGCTCCGGTGACGGTTGTGACGCCGTTGTCGTTTCTTTTGGCTGACAAGCCGAAAGCATTAGCAGTATGCCAAAAAGGTATGACCAGTTGCATTTCATTATCTGATACTTTTTACGCCTGTTCGAGTTTGAATAATCGGGCGGATCGTACCATCTGCATTGTAAAACATAGAATCAATACAAACCGAACGGCGATACTCGCCCCCTGTATTCAGCGAACCATTGTGATAAATAAAATAGGATTGTCCTTCGTAATCGATAATTGTCTGATGATTGGTCGGACTGTTTTCAACAACTGCATTGAACTGTCCTTTATATTCCCACGGGCCTGTAATTTGGTCACTCACCGAATAGTGTGTAGCCTCTGGCCAACCTGCTGCATAAGTCAGGTAATATTGTCCATTGTATTTATGAATGTGGGGTGCTTCCGTAAAATTCGGCACGCCTTCTACCACATGAATATCGCCATCCAGCTCAATCATATTTGGCTTTAGCTTGGCATAATAGCAAACCGTATTTCCCCAATAGATATAGGCCTGCCCATCGTCATCGACATAAACTGCCGGATCAATATCGTCCCAAAAACTATTGATTGCAGTGGTCATATCATTGGTAACTAAAGCATGACCAAGTGCATCCGTAAATGGCCCAGTCGGATGATCAGATACCGCAACACCAATTGCTTTACCTGGAACATCCTTATGCTCTGCACAGATGTACCAATAAAAGCGACCATTAGCTTCTACGCAATGACCTGCCCAGGCATCGCGCGTAGCCCAGCTAAAATCTGATACTGCAAGTGCAGCACCTCTTGGCGTCCAGTTTTGTAAATCAGTGGAAGAAAACACCAGCCACTCATTCATCAAATACCCTTCGCCATTGATTTCCTGCTCATCGTGACCGGTGTATACAAACACCGTATCCTGATAAACCAGCGCAGCAGGGTCAGCGGTAAATTGATCTTTGATAATAGGATTGTAATGTTTGATGGTATTTCCAGGCAATTCATCCGGAATATCCGTTGTGCTGTCTTCACTACAAGCACTGATCAAAAGGCCTAACAATACCATCCAAATAAAATATCTCATAAATACAATTACTTTTATTTTGTTGCTTCCAATACGATCACAGAGAATGGTGGAAGTTCCAGCTGTAGCTTGCCGTTTGCCAGTTTAGCACCCTTAAAAGCCTTTGGCTGGACTTTATTCGGATTGTCGAAAGTGTTGTGATCCTGCAATTTGGCGGAAGCCAACACCTCACCGCTTACACTTTTCAAATTCAGTGCAGTTACATCCAACTCTATCATCTGTGTTTTTTTAGCATCAATATTGACCAATGAGAAGTGTACCTTCCCGTCTGCATCCATAGAAGCAGAAGCCGATACAGCCGGAAGCGACTGGTCATTAAAGGTATATTCTGGTGAATCAAACTCGATCGGAATCAAAGTGGCATCGTGGTGTACATTGTACATACGCATAACGTGATAAGTCGGCGTCAGAAGCATTTTTTCTTCTTCGGTCAGAATTACCGCTTGCAATACATTTACCGCTTGCGCTAAATTGGCCATCTTTACTCGATCTGCATGATTGTTGAAGATGTTTAGTGTGGCACCAGCAATCATGGCATCTCTCATAGTATTTTGCTGATACAAAAAGCCTGGATTCGTTCCGGGTTCTACTTCGTACCAACCGCCCCACTCGTCGACATACAAAGCTACTCGCTTGTCTTTGTCGTACTTGTCCATGATAGCGGTATGCTTCTGAATCAATTCTTCCATGCGCAACGCACGCTCCATGATGGTGAAGTACTGCTCTTCGCTAAAATTCTTGGCTGGGCCTTTTGCACCCCAGTCAATAACAGAATAGTGGTGCAGAGCAATCGCTTCAATCAAGTTTTTGGGAATATTTTTCATCAGCACTTCTGTCCAGTTGTAATCTGAAGAGCTTGCTCCTGAAGCAATACGCACCAAACCATCTGAGTTGTTCCAGTTGGTTGTAAAAGTCGCGTAGCGACGGTAGATGTCGGAGTAGTATTCTGGAGTCATATTGCCACCACAGCCCCAGGCTTCATTACCGATACCCCAGTAGGTTACTTTCCATGGTTCTGTTCGACCATTTTTCTCGCGCAATTCAGGCATTGGGCTACTGCCCGCCGGATGATTGGTATATTTAATCCAGTCCGCTAGTTCTTGTGGAGTACCACTTCCGACATTGGCAGACAAGTAAGGTTCTGTTTCCAGTAATTCGCACATATTCAGAAATTCGTGGGTACCGAAGCTGTTGTCTTCTCGTACATTTCCCCACCAGATATTCAGAATGGATGGGCGGTCTTCTTTTGGGCCGATACCGTCTTTCCAGTGATAGGTATCTGCGAAGCAGCCACCCGGCCATCTCAAATTCGGAATCTTGAGATCGCGCAGGGCTTCTACTATGTCCATTCGTACCCCTGCTTTATTTGGAATTTTGCTGTCTTCTCCTACATAAAACCCATCGTAAATACAGCGCCCGAGGTGCTCTGCAAAATGGCCATAAATATGACGACTGATGGTCGGTGCATCTTCTTTTGGTTGTACAGCCATCATCACTTTTTGCTGACCAAAAACGGGTAAAGTCAACAAGAAGCAAAGTATTACTAAGATGTTGGTTGAGTTTGATCTCATAAAACTGGACATTTTAAAATTGAATAAATGCGTGAAATAACCATTGGCTGAGGGAATATCACTTTTCAGTTATTCACCTCAGCATCACTGGTCTATATAAAATGTATGAAACTTATCGTATTGTCCGTCACCAAGCTCTTTTGCCGTGGCAACTCCTCTTACAAGCCTGTAAATGCCAGCTTATGCCAGCTTTTTTCAGTGCCTGTTTGTGTCTGTAGCATATAAATGCCTTGTAGTCTTGGGATGGTGCACTTTAGTATTTGCTGATCGGCGGTTTTATCTAAGCTCAGGCTCCATACTTGTTGACCTGAAACCTGATATAATGCCAATCGCACCATTCCTTCATAATCACTACTCGTTTTTAGCTGTAATTCGGTTCCTTCAATCGGATTTGGAGCTACCACCCATTTTGGGTTCATCACTTCCGCATCCTGCTCGATTTGTACATGAGCAATATTGCTGTTATCAGAATAGACTTGTTCGTTATGGCTTCTGATGCGATAGTAGTAATTCCTTTCGCTCAGCTTTTCGATATCCATGTAGGTCGTTATATTTTCCGGAAGGAAAATCATGTCGTATTGAGCAAAAGTAGAATCAGTAGATCGATGAATAACAAAGCCTGTTTCATCATCGGAATCATCCTGCCAACGAAGTTCTATACCTTCGTCCATGACCGTTGCTTCCAACTGCATCGGTGGTTGAACCACCTCGTAGATAAGGGTTTCAACCGTATTAATTTCTAAATCATCATAAATGGACACTTCCCCCTTTGGCCATCTCACCATTACTTCTGTTACTTGCTGGCGACTTCCCAGGCCAAAGAAAGCTTCGGCCGGTTCTTGTCCATAAAAACTACAACCAGCACTAATCAGACGCGCCGATCGCAATTGATCTGCCAATACAGACACCTTGCTACCAATAGCCAAGTGATTGGCGCCCGGCATACGTAGCTGTACGACCAGAAAGTTGTCGGGCTTATCCAGCAGTTCAAGTTGATTGCCGTATAGATGAAGGGGTTTCTGAGTCCCAGGATTATCTTTCAGGGTTTGCAAGAGGTCTTGGTCACCATCGCGGTCTATATCAAATGCCAAGAGGCTTGTTGCTTTCAGCATGTCGTTTAGTCCGCTTTGCGCGGAAACATCTACAAAACCAGCATTGGTATTCATCCAGACCTTAGTCGGATCAGGTTCCCAAAATAGACTATCCCAACCATTGGTGGTAATCAAATCTTGCCTGCCATCATTGTTGATATCGAGGAAAGTCGTTCCCCAATCCCAGCCACTTTGGCCAACACCTTCGCTAAGGGCTACTTCTCTGAAACGAGCCTGGCCATTTTGCCTTTCATACAGTACATTGTATTGTGGTTGTCCTTGAAAATCACGGGTAATATTGGTCATATAAATATCCAGATCGCCATCATTATCATAATCACTCATACACATGCCCATCTCATTGAAAGCAGTGGCTACGCCATAGGCTTCTGCCTGATCTTCGAATTGACCTTGCTGATTAATCCACAATTTATTTCCGGCAAAATCGACATTACAATATATATCCAGCCAGCCATCGTCATTAAAATCATGCACCATAGCTTGCCAAGGGGTTTTCTTTTCCATCACTAAGCCCACTTCAGTAGAAACTTCTGAAAAGGAACTACCGGCATTGTTCTGAAAAAGCATAATGCCTCCACCCCAAACCGTCAATAATAAATCGAGGTAGTCGTCATTATTCAAATCAGCAGCCGTCAAACCACCAACGCCATAAAAAGGAATCAAGTCAAAAGCAGGCCCCGGTACGAGATTCAACTGAGCGGCCACTTCCGTGAAATGCCCATCGGCTTCCTGTCGGTACAAAGCAAGGCGAATAGGATCGGTGCAGCTTAGGCTTACGCAATTTTCTCCGGCAACGACCAAATCCAGTCGATGATCGCCATTAAAATCAAACCACAAAGCAGTTCTGTTGCTGCCCATTTCCGCTATCCCTAATTCCAGTGCCACATCCGTGAATTGTCCCTGTCCGTCATTGCGATATAAGCGATCGGCAATGTCTTCATCGGTAGTCAGGTAAAAATCAATATCACCGTCCTGATCAAAGTCAGCGGCAGCCGCACCATTACCAAAAACATCCGTAATATCGGCTACATCGGTGATACCACTTTCTTGCGACATTTCCCGAAAGGAGGGAACCTGTGCCAACAGTTTCTGTCCAAAAGTCAGAAAACCACACAGAAGCAGGATGACAATGACTTGCTTTTTTAATTCCATAATACATCCGTTTGAATAACTTCCAACATTGCTTTCTTATCAGCTTCCACTCCTACTCCATACACATGGAGAAAGCATGACGATCGTTAAGTTTTTATTGTAACTTTTTACCCCAGACTGCAATCTGCTGATCGTTCAATCCGGTAAATAATACAGTACTTGCTACTTCATTTTCCCAGTCGCGACCACGCTCTATGCGTAGCTTCTCCGTCGTTCCGTCATCATAGCTGACATTCAACCAAGGCGCACTATAAGTCCAGCTACCCATTTTGCTTCCGCTAATCGTTCCATCTGCATTCAGGCTAATCCTTTCGGAAAATCTGAAATTAGGCGACACTTGCGTTTCCGCAAAACCAGGCACTACTTCATAATCAAAGAAAATACGCTCATATTCTCCTGGTATTTCTGCTTCCTCTACTGGTGTTTCTTCTTCCGTAGCAAAGCGCTGACAGCTCACCAACGGCCAACCGTCTTCTGTCCAGAAAATCTGACGGGTATGCATCACCATATAGAATGGATTCACTCCTGGTCGTCCTTGATGGCCGATATAGAAATCGCCCTCCTTTTCAAATACGCCGGGGTGAGAAACGCCCTGCCAACCACTGTGGCCATCAAACTGATAAGGGGCCAAGATCATTGGTTGATCATCTACAAATTGGTTGACATCATTGCCATAAATATCATAAAACGGACCTGTCGCATTTTCAGATCGACCTACTCGTACATTGTACTTGGTCTCCAGCCAATCGTATGCAATAAACAGATAATACATATCAAACTCAGGATTATAAATAATCTCTGGTGCTTCAATATTTCCATTAATGGTATTGCTGGTAAAACCACGATGCGCCACTCTTACCCCTTTGTCATTCTCAACCATAGCTAAGCCCGTGCTTGGATCTAACTCCATTCGGTAAATCCCGTCCCAGGAAGAGCCATAATACATCCAGTGAGAGCCATCTTTATCGATAATCACCGTCGGATCAATGGCATTGGTGTGTGTCGAAGCATCATTCAAGGAAGTAACTACCAACCCTCTTTCGAGGAATGGCCCTTTTGGATCAGATGCGGTAGCCATACCAATGGCACTCAAACGGCCAATATTAGATGCCAGAGAATAATACAGTCGGTATTCATTATCTACTTTCATAATGTAAGGGGCCCAGATACCTTGATTCGGTTCTCCGCCATTTTGGCGAATGTAATTGGCACCTTGGGTTGGAATAACTGGAAAAACCCAACCTACAAATTCCCATTCTACCAGATTTTTACTTCTTCTGATTTGAAGGCCTGGACGAATAGCATGTCCAAAAGCAACATCTGTACTGTAGGAATAGGTAAATTCTTCGTCTACCACATAACTAGGGTCATGGGTATTGTAATGCGCCCACTGGCTAGTCAAATCTGGTGAAGCCAATTGGCCATACGTATCTTGTAATTTGGAGAAATCAACCGGTCCGTCGCCCAGTGAGGTGGTATCTTCCATCATTCCACCACCTGATCCCGGGCCAATGGGCGGGTCAGTCATCTCGTCTTTTGAACAGGCAGCTATACTCAATGCTACAAATAGAAAAAATACAAACCGGAGGTCATGATACTTTACTTGCACATTCATAGATCAAATATTTATGTTATAGTCGGTTAAGTTGATTGTCCGAGTCTTTCGACCAAATGCGTCATAAAAATGGATTTGCTG